>NZ_JAVIYN010000017.1:0-65388 GCF_036665975.1 Jeotgalicoccus huakuii
TTATTTTAAATCCTTATAATTTCTAATCGCTACAGGAGTATAATTTCTAAATCCTTCAACTATATCTGTTAAGTTATCACTGACAAATAACATGTCTAAATATCTTTCCTCGAGGAAACCTTGATTTATAGCGTTGTAAATGACTTCCCTTAAAGGATCGAAGTAGCCATCAATATTTAAAATGCCAATCGGCTTTTCGTGCAGTCCGAGTTGTCCCCAAGTGAATACCTCGAAGAATTCTTCAAGTGTACCTGCACCACCAGGCATCATGATAATGGCATCGCCTAAAGATTCTAATTCTAGTTTTCTTTCGTGCATGTTTTGCACCACGCGCATATCAGAAACACCAGTATGAGCAATTTCACGGTCAATTAAAAATTGTGGCATCACACCGATGACGTTACCATCACCACTTAAAGCACCATTAGCAACAGCGCCCATGAGCCCAGTCGCGCCGCCACCGTAGATAATGGTAAGATCATTTTTTGCTGCATCTTCACCGAGTTTATAGGCTGCCGCTTCAAATTTTGGATTATTACCAGATCTTGCGCCGCAAAATACAGTAATCTTGTTAATGTCCATATGCATAACTCCTAGTTGTTTCCCTTATTTATTGAACATGAGCGATTCGTAATTTTTGATGGATTGGTCTTTAACATAAGGCGTGCCATCAGTTATTTTTCTTTGTCTCTTGTTTGAATGCTCAAAATTCATACGACGGTGTTTGTTAAATAGACTATTATCCTGTTTTAATTCTTCTTTTTCTGCTTTCTTTTCACTAATATATTTATCTCTAGCAGCACTACGTGGGTCTAAAATGTTTTTATGTTTTTGACGTAGTGGAATATCTTTCTCATTATCTTCATTGTTCTTTCTAGTAAACTCTGTATTTAATACTTTCTCTTCATTTAATTCTTGGATGTTTGTCATGTCGTCACTCGTTTCTATAGTTTGTAGTTCATTCATTTTATAAGGTACAATATCATTTCTTTGATTTTCATCCTCTATGTCTTCGAACATATAAGACTCACCATAATCTGGTTCTTGATTATCAGGGTGAGTTAACTTTTCTGCATTTACTTCAGGTGACTGTGAGTTATCTACAGTGACATCTTCAGACACAGTCATACCGTCAACCTTTTCGTCGTCGGTTTTATCCTGTTGAGATTGAAAAATCTTAGGTACGAAAGACGACTGATCATTACTCTTTTGATTCAATCTTTTCTCTCTATGATTTGCTTTTTCTTTCTCGAATTTTTTCCCTAAAGATTCTTCTTTAGCCTGACTCTTCATATAGCCTTTTTGTTCCTTGTTATAGCTTCTTGAATCAAGTCTGTCAGACACCTTTTCTGAAATATTGCTCGCAGTATCCTTAGTCGTATGATAAACATTTGTAGCTGTTTCTTTACTAGAATCTTTCACTCTAGTATAAACTGAGTTCGATACCGCACCTAATTTCTTCATATCAGGATGTTCTTTAATTTTTTTACGTTCATTAATTAGTGGGACTACAATTAAAGGAACGATTGTAGCCAAAGCTTTAATATTTTTATTCACTGGATTGACCTCCATCTAAATAGCTGTTTCAAGATTAATTATACATTACCCACCGAAAAGGTGAATTAAACGAACTCATAGGTTTAAATTAAGATTAATAAAGGTATGAATATAAAGAATAGATGAGGAGGATTCAGCATGTCAAATATTAATGAAACAATGAAACTTAAAGATATTTGTTTTAAAGTTCCTGCAGCAGGAACTATATTCAGAGAACTCAATATTGACTTTGTCACCGAAGGGGATCGGACTTTAAAAGAAGCACATGAAGAAGGACAGTTTGACTTAGAAAATATTCTATATGAATTAAACAACTTAAAAAACCAACCTAAAGAAGGTATAGACGTATCATTTATGGATCAAGTGAGCATCATTAAATATATCGAGCGTAAATATTACGATGACCTACTTGATGAATTACCAGTCTTAAATGACTATGTTGAAAAACTAGGAAAGAAATATAAGAAAAATCATCCTGAGTATGAAAAAGTCAGTGAACTATTCTATAATATTTACCGAGAAATGATTGTGCATATCGAACTTGAGAAATCAGACGTTTATCCACTGCTTAAAACTTATTATGAAGATGACAGTAAAGTAGCATTTGAGGCGCTGAAGCCACATATCACAAGACTAATTGATGCACATAAGAATATCGTCAATTGGTTCGAGCAGATTAATAAGCTGACGAATGGTTACACACCAATAGACGCCAATGAACCGCTCAATGTCTTTGTTTTAAGAAAGCTTGAAGAAAACGAAGAAAATATTATGATGTTGTTACACTTAGAAAACAATCTTCTATTCACACCATTTAGATAGAATCTTTTTCGCCCGTCAGTTGGATACTTTCCAGCTGGCGGGTTTTTTATCTATTAAAACGGGTTCGTTGAGAAGGTCTCCGCTTCGAAACAAAAACGAAGCTGAGATACCTGCCTAGCTCCGCTTCGAAACAAAAACGAAGCTGAGATACCTGCCTAGCTCCGCTTCGAAATAAAAACGAAGCTGACGAACTGGCTTAGCGCCGCTTCGAACCAAAAACGAAGCTGACGAACTGGCTTAGCTCCGCTTCGAAACAAAAACGAAGCTGAGATACCTGCTTAGCTCCGCTTCGAAACAAAAACGAAGCTGATGTACCTGCTTAGCTCCGCTTCGAAACAAAAACGAAGCTGATGTATTGGCTTAGCTCCGCTTCGAAACAAAAACGAAGCTGATGTACTGATCTAGATCCGCTTCGAAACAAAAACGAAGCTGAGATACCTGCCTAGCTCCGCCTCGAAATAAAAACGAAGCTGAGATACTGGTCGAGCTCCGCTTCGAAATAAAAACGAAGCTGAGATACCTGCCTAGCTCCGCCTCGAAATAAAAACGAAGCTGACGAACTGGCTTAGCTCCGCTTCGAACCAAAAACGAAGCGAACCTACCGACCGAGCTCCGCTTCGAACACACAAAAAGACACGTGACTTAACTACACTAAGTCACGTGTCTACATATATACTAATCTTTAAAGTCACCGTCATGGGTCTTCGGTAAACGGACGGAGAAGGTTGAACCGACGCCTTCTTCACTATTAACGTAGATTTCACCTTCATGGGACTCGACCAAGTGCTTAACGATTGCAAGTCCTAAACCTGTGCCGCCTGAGTTTCTACTTCGTGCCTTATCGACTCGGTAGAATCTCTCGAAAAGTCGGTCAAGGCTTTCTGGAGGAATACCCATACCAGTATCTCTAATATTAATCATTATATCTGTCGTTCGTTCTTCAAGATCGATGTAGATATGACCTTCATCGGAAGTATAGGTTACTGCGTTTGCAACGAGATTCAAGATAATTTGACTCAACCTATCTTTGTCTGCTTCAATTTCCACACTTTGTGTTTCATCTGGTAGATGAATGGAAATATGCTTATCCTTAGCAAGTTTTAACACAGTTTTACCTGTCTCACTAATAATTTTATTGACGTCGACTGTTTCGATCTGCAATGGCATTGCTTGCTTTTCAATCTTAGAAAGATTCAACAGATCAGTAATCAAGCGATTTAAGCGTTCACTTTCATCATATATAATCTTTAAGAATTGTTGGGCAGTATCGGGATCAGGAACGTCACCACTAATCAATGTTTCGGCAAAGCCTTTAACTGAAGTTATCGGTGTTTTTAGCTCATGGGAAACGTTAGCAACGAAGTCACTGCGCATTTTCTCAAGTTTTCGAATTGCTGTAATATCATGCAGAACGACTATCGCCCCACGTTGTAGCCAACCCTGTGTGTAATACGGTGCAATGTGCACATCTAGTATGCTCTCTTCAGGGAAATAGATGTGTGCTTCATCATGCTGTTTAATATTATCATCAATCGTTGTCTCGACTAAGTTATCGACGCCTAACGGTCCAAGTACGAATTTATAATCTCGTCCCTTGATTTTAGAACTATGTTTCGATAAAAACCGTTCTGTCGCTTGGTTGGTCAATTCAACGATGCCTTTGTCATTAATTAAAATAACACCGGATACTAAGTTCGATAGTATACTATTTAATTGCTTTTCACTCTCTTCGATTTCGTTCACATGAGACTGTAAACTCTGTGCCAGAATATTGATGGATTCATTAAGATCACCAATCTCACCCTTATATCTTGAGTGAATTCGAGCGCTGTAGTCTTGGTTTTTCAGTCTTTTTGTCAAGTTGATAACATCATTGATTGGATTGGTAATATTATAGGAAAGTAGGGCTGCTGAAATTATGGAAATTAAAAGTATAACGACTAATACAGCACCAAGCGTTTTCCAAATTGTGCCAATCGCATTATCAATTGAAGTCGTGAATATAGAAGTTCTCACAGCCCCAATTAACTCGTCACCAGAATATACAGGGATGGCAACATACATCATTTGAGCTTCTCTAGTATCGCTGAGACGAGTCGATGTACCTAGTTCTTGATTATCCACAAGAACTGCTTGAATTTCTGGTCGATTCAAGTGATTATCCATATCTTCGATTCGGGACTCTGAATCCGCTAGGACCTCACCATCAAGATTAATAACGGTATATCTTAGCTCAATCTCTTCATTTAATTGATTCATCCATAAATCTAATTGTTCTGTATCTTTGTCTAAACCACCGAGCTCAATAACTTCAGAGACCATTTGAGCGTTTTCAATCAAATGGTCTTCTGTCATGTCTGTATATGTATTTTTTATAATTGAGCTGATAAAAAACCACAGTACTAATATGAAGGCAATAGATAAGATGAAATAAGAACCTGTGATTTTTAGCCACAGTCGCTGCATTTAGTCTTGACCGTCCATCTTGTAACCAAAGCCACGAATCGTTCTGATATACATAGGTTGTTTAGTATCAGCTTCGATTTTCTCTCTTAAATGGCTAATATGTACATCGACGATACGCGTATCGCCATCATAATGGAAATCCCAAACACCATTTAATAACTGATCTCGACTCAATACTTTACCTCGGTGGTTTGCCAAGTAGAGTAAGAGTTCAAACTCTTTAGGTGTCAATACAAGTTGTTCACCTTTAAAGAGCACCATATACTTCTCTGGGTGGATTTCAATATCACCAATCTTAATGACTTCCTCTTTGACTTCTGAGGTGATGACACTTGTACGTCGTAAAATTGCTTTTACGCGTGCGACAACCTCTCTTGGACTAAATGGTTTCGTCATATAATCATCTGCACCAAGTTCTAAGCCCAAGATCTTATCGAATTCATCATCTTTAGCAGTAAGCATCAGTATAGGGGTATTGATTTTTTCTTGTCTGAGGGTCTTACAGACGTCCATTCCATCCATGCCGGGTAGCATTAAATCCAGGACTATCATAGTTAAATCTTCAGTCGTCGCAATCTCTAATGCATCATTACCATTTTCTGCGGTCAGTACTTCAAAACCACTTTGCTCTAAGTTGAATTTTAATAGGGTGAGAATTGAAGGTTCATCATCGACAACAAGCAACTTCTTCATTTTGTGGCCCTCCGTCTAATAATTAATATTTTAACAACTATATTTTAGCATAATTCATATATTTAATCGGTATTTTTACATGTTCTTAACAATAGGGCGGATTCCTTATGGACACAAATCAATAAAATGATTTCACCATATCGATATGATAAAATTAATTGTAAAGTATTTACTTTAAATTAATGAAATTAATGAGTGAAAATAAATGGACAATAGATATTCTAGACAGTTGTTATATCACAATATTGGTAAGGATGGCCAAGACCTCATTTCAGCGAAAACTGCTGTGATTGTTGGCTTAGGTGCTCTCGGGTCTTTATCATCTGAAATGCTTGTTCGCGGCGGTATAGGGAAGTTGATTTTAATTGACCGAGACTACGTTGAGATGAGTAATCTACAGCGGCAAACACTATATACTGAAGCGGATGCTAAAGAGAAAATCCCAAAGGCGATTGCAGCAAAACTAAAGCTCGAACACATTAATAGTGATGTCACCATAGAGACGCATGTAGCCCACTGTGACGCAGCTTTACTGGATAGTTTAGCAAGTGAGGCTGACATTATTTTAGACGGAACAGACAACTTTGATACGCGGTTAATGATGAATGACGTCGCTTTTAAAAAAGGTATACCTTGGGTATATGCAGCATGTATAGAAGCTTCGTACTCGAGTGCAGCTTTCATTCCAGGTGAGACGCCGTGCTTTAGATGTTTGACACCAGTTTTACCGTCGACAACATTAACTTGTGATACGGCTGGAATCATCGCACCGGCTGTTCATATGGCGGTTAGCCTTCAAGTCACAACAGCACTCAAGATTTTAACTGAACAATATACGAAACCCTTCCACCTTCATATCGGTAATGTTTGGGACAATGATTATATGAAGGCTGACATCAGTAACATGACAGAAACGACTTGTCCGACCTGTCAGTTAAAAACCTTTCCTGAATTTAATAAAGAAACACATCACGCGTTGAAGTTCTGTGGTAGGGATATGATTCAAGTGATCGACCAACGTTTAACAGACGATGTTGTTAAACAGACCTTAAATCAAGCGAATATTAACTATAAAGAAACACCATATTTTATTGAATTTTCTTATTCAGATTCACGGATTGTCAGTTTTTCAAACGGCAGATTACTCATGCACAATGTATTGAATTTAAATAAGGCGAGAACTATCGTCAATCAATTATTTGGTTAGGGGAGATTTCTTTTGAGTATAATAGAAAGAATTGATAGAGACATCAAAGTAGCAGTTCTGACTGTTAGTGATACTAGAGACAAGTCGACAGATAAGGGTGGAAAACTCATTATCGATTACTTAACTGAGCTGAATGCGATTGTTGATGAAGAAAATTATGAGATAGTAAAAGATGAAGCGAGTGATATTCAAGATGCAGTGACAAATCACTTAAATACAGGTGTCGATGTGGTGATTACCACTGGTGGGACTGGCATTGCTACAAGAGACGTAACCATCGAGGCAGTTAGACCATTATTCGATAAGGAAATCGAAGGCTTTGGAGAATTGTTTAGAATGTTATCTTACACCGAAGACATTGGCTCAAGAAGCCTGTTATCTAGGGCTGCTGCAGGCACGCATGGTAATCAATTAATCATTTCTCTACCTGGTTCAAGCGGTGCAGTCAAGCTCGCCATGGAGAAATTGATTATACCGGAACTCAATCACTTGGTTTTTGAAGTGACTAAAGACAATTAAAAATGCAGAACCTATGTGAGTTCTGCATAGATTTTAGTTAGGCTTTATAATCACCAGATTTACCACCAGATTTTTCTAGTAGCTTCGTTTCTTTGATAATCATGCCTTTATCGATTGCTTTACACATATCGTATACAGTGAGTGCAGCGGCACTTGAAGCAGTGAGTGCTTCCATCTCAACACCCGTTTTACCGGTCGTTTTGACAGTAGCTTGAATGATGAGCGTAAAGGGTGTTTTATCGTCCCATGTAAATGAAATATCGATGCCATTTAGAGAAAGTGGATGGCACATCGGGATGATTTGATGTGTATTTTTCGCAGCCATGATGCCAGCGACCTGGGCAACACCGAGTACATCACCTTTTTTTACAGTGCCCTCTGTGATCGCAGTGTAAATTGATTCAGGCACAGCCATCAATGTTTGTGCCAGAGCGACACGTTTCGTTTCTGATTTATTTGAGATGTCGACCATTTGGGCACGGCCTTCATCATTAAAATGAGTAAATTCGGACATGAGAGTACCTCCTGTTTATTTGTCGTTTTAGGTTGATTATCACAAAGTCGAAAAAACAACGAATGCCATCCAAAGGATAAACAGTTGCAACGACCACAACCAACTAACAATCATCATAAATTATAACAAATTATAAGATAAACACTAAATATCATAATTATGGAGTGGATATAATGACTTTAAATCGAACACCAATACATGTGAATGATGCAGTCGGAAAAGTAATGGAAAAAGTAGTGCCTTCAAGTACAGAAACAATCGCATATGATCAAGCGAATGGAAGGGTATTGGCTGAGGATTTAACGGCAACTTCTGATGTGCCCTTGTTTAATAAGTCAGCAATGGACGGTTTTGCAGTGCACAGTAGCCATACTCAAGGTGCATCGGGCGATAACCGAATTGCTTTTAAGGTTGTTGAAGAAGTACCTGCAGGATCTACAAGTGATTATGAATTGAAAGAAAATGAAGCTTTTCGCATTATGACTGGCGCCGAAATTCCGAAATCGGCAGATACGGTTGTCATGTTTGAGCAAACTAAGGAGACTGAGGATGGTTTTACCATCCGTCGTGAATTTAAGCCAGATGAAAACATTGCACTTCAAGGTGAAGAATGTAAGGTTGGCGATGTGATTGTAGAAAAAGGAACCACTATAAATCCAGGTGCTATCGCAACATTTGCAACTTTTGGCTACACTGAAGTTGAAGTTTACAAACAGCCGGTTGTGGGTGTGTTATCGACGGGGACAGAGTTATTAGATGTCGGTGATGAACTTGAACGCGGTAAGATTAGAAACTCTAATACGCCAATGATCTTAGCACAGTTAGATCGAATGGGTATTAAAGGTAAGCATTATAAATTACAGACGGATGATTTTGATGTCTTATATGAGCGAATTGAAAATATGTTAAATGAAGTGGATGCAGTCATTACGACAGGCGGTGTGTCTGTTGGGGATTATGACTTACTACCTAAAATTTACGAAAAACTCGGCGCAGAGGTGCTCTTTAATAAGGTTGCGATGAGACCAGGTAGTGTGACCACAGTAAGCGTTCTGGATGGTAAATTCCTCTTCGGTTTAAGCGGGAATCCATCCGCTTGTTATTCTGGTTTTGAACTCTTTGTTCGACCGAGCTTAAATTTAATTCAAGGTGCATCTAAGCCATTCGCACCCATAGTGGATGCAATCTTAGATGAAGATTTCACTAAGGCAAATCCATTTTCACGCTTCATAAGAGCGGAACTGTTCTTTGAGGAAGGGAAGATTAAAGCGAGACCTTCAGGCTTTAACAAATCAAATGCAGTCACTTCAATTGCGAGAAGTAATGGTGTGATTGTCTTACCGGGTGGTAGTCGTGGATTTACGACAGGTGACGCGGTGAAGGTCATGCTGACAGATGTTACAACAGGTACAGATAGCTTTGGTGTAGAATAACATGAAAATCTTACAGGTTGTCGGCTATAAAAATACTGGTAAAACAACACTGATCACGGATCTAGTACACCTTATTAAAGCCAATGGTAAGACTGTTGCTGTCATTAAGAATCATCATATAGAAGAAAAAATCGATGATTCTACTGATACTGGTAAATTTTTTGAAGCGGGATCTGACTTTACGGTGCTAACGACACCGGGTCATGCTATGCTTTTAGAAAACCGACAGGTGACCTTAACAAGGCTCTTAGAAAGATTTCAAAACGAGGCTGTCGATTTTGTTCTAGTCGAGGGGTTTAAACAAGAAAACTATTCAAAAATATTACTGACATACGCCTTTGATGATGGTGAGACGGATATTAATCAAATTGGTCTTAGGAACGTATTAAACTATTTTGATATGCGTTATGATAAAAAATGCGCGCTAGAATGGTTTAAGGAATGGGGCAATCTATAAATGAAAATGTTTGAAGTCGTCAATGACAAACTGGATATAAATAAGTATCACCAAATGACTGTCAATGAACATCAAGGTGCAGTCTGTACCTTTACAGGTCATGTTAGAGAGTGGACAAAAGGGACACGGACTGTGCATTTAGAGTATGAAGCATATATACCAATGGCTGAAAAAATGCTCGCACAAATCGGTGATGAAATTGAAGCACGTTGGCCAGGTGTCATTACAGCCATTGGACATCGTATCGGTAAGCTAGAGATATCAGATATTGCTGTTGTTATTGTGACAAGTTCACCGCACCGAACAGATAGTTATCGTGCGAATGAATACGCTGTGGAGAGACTTAAAGAAACCGTCCCAATATGGAAAAAAGAAATATGGGAAGACGGGGAACAGTGGATAGGCGATTCCCGAAAATATCACCCGAGTGTGGAGGAGAAATAAATGGAAGTTAAGGTATTTGCAAGTATTAAAGAAAAAATTGGTAGTGACACAATCGACTTATTTGTCGGTGATAGCATTACTGCAGGTGAGCTAAAAAGTCATATCTTTGTTGACTATCCAGAGCTCGATGGTGAAGTGTTTCAAGTGGCTAAGAACGAAGCTTTCGTGAAGGATGATGAAGTGCTAACTTCAGAAGATACAATCGCATTAATTCCACCAGTAAGTGGAGGGTGATTACATGATTGGTGTCGTCTTAGCTGGGGGTAAATCGACTCGCTTCGGTGAAGATAAATCACTCTATGAGTTAAATGGCAAACCAATGTATGAACATGTCATTGAAAAGATGAAAAATGTTCAAGCAATTGACGAGATTGTTATTAACACAAATGATAAACTAGAGAATAGATTTAAAGATTATAAGGTGATTGTTGATGACCCAGACTACAAGGATATGGGTCCACTCAGTGGACTATATAGAGTGGCGAAAGCCTATCCTAATGAAGCACTTTTGATTATTTCATGTGATACACCGTATGTTGATGTGAGATGGTTGAATATTCTTGTAGAAGAAGCATTAAAGACAGGTCAAACGACAATAACAGCTGACGATGATCGGCAACATCCGCTCATTGGTGTTTACCAAGGTGAAGGTCTGGTAGACATGCTTAAGCGACAGCTGGAAACAGAGAGATTAAGCTTGAGAGCGTTTTTTGAGAACATCGATGTGAATGTTATAAATATCGATGACTATAATCTCGATAATACGACGCTTGTTAATATCAATCGTAAGACTGATATTAAATAAGGAGGAGTTACATGGCGCAAACTGTTACAGATAAATTTGGCCGCCCAATTCGTGACTTACGTATTTCGGTGACGGACAAATGTAACTTCAGATGCCGTTATTGTATGCCGAAAGAAATCTTCGGTGACGATTTTGAATTCATGAAGCGTGAGCAATTGCTATCGTTTGATGAGATTGAGAGGCTCGCTCGCATCTATGCAGGTTTAGGTGTGAAGAAGCTCCGCTTAACAGGAGGAGAACCACTTTTAAGAAAGGATCTCTACCAGTTAATCGAACGTCTTAACGCAATTGATGGCATTGAAGATATTGGTTTAACAACCAACGGCTTATTGCTTAAAAAGCATGGTAAAAACTTATATGATGCTGGTTTACGCCGTATCAACATCAGCTTAGATGCGATGGATGATGAATTGTTCGGTAAAATCAATGACCGTGGTATTGGTACATCAAGAATTTTAGAGCAAATTGAGTATGCAGTTGAGCTCGGTTTCCAAATGAAGATCAATATGGTGGTCCAAAAAGGTCTAAATGAACAAGAAATTTTACCAATGGCACGTTATTTCAAAAACCTACCTGTTACCCTGCGTTTTATCGAGTTTATGGACGTTGGTAACGACAATGGTTGGAATTTTGATAAGGTTGTCAGCAAGAAAGAGATACTCGATACGCTTGAAACAGAATTTGACTTAGAACCGTTGGAACCGTCATATTACGGAGAGGTTGCTAAGGTGTACAAACACACGGATACAGAAGATTCATATCTCGGTTTCATTACGTCTGTTTCTGAGAGTTTCTGTTCAACTTGTACACGTGCGAGACTGTCGTCAGATGGTAAATTCTACGGCTGCTTATTTGCAGTAGATGGTTTTGATATTAAGAATCTGATGCGGGATGGCATCAGCGACGAAGAGTTAACGGATGTGCTTATAGGCGTTTGGAACAAGCGTGATGACCGTTACTCTGAAATCAGAACTGAAATCACAGAAGAAAACCGCCAGAAACGTAAGAAGATTAATATGTCATATATTGGTGGATAATTATAAAAAACGTGAAGGGGATACTTCACGTTTTTTTGTTTACAGGAGAGATTATGAAGATAAATCTAGATAAAAAATATGTCTTATTATACGTTGTAATTGCCACAGTTAGTGTGTGTTTTTATATCGCTTTTGGACATTACCTGTCACTAATCCTTGAAGCAATTGTTATGGGTGAGACAATCAATTTTACTCAGAGTTTGATATATATTGCAGTATTTTTCATTCTCTTTATTATCACCGACAAGTTATATAAGTTGTATACGACTATGAAAGGTAATCAGCGTATTGAATCCATTGCGAATTCGCTCATTTCAAAAATTGATGTCAAATCAAGACGAGACTCAGAGACGATGATCAACTCCATAATGGTGCATTTAGAGAGTTATCGTTCTTATGAAACAGTCTTTGTTCCAACCATATTAAAGACGACTGTTAAAGTTGTTTTAATTATTGGTGCTTTATTTTTCATCGATGCATATTCAGTTTTGATACTCTTATTTACTGCACCGTTTATCCCCCTCTATTATGTCTTAGTTGGACTTCAGACTAGAGATGAATCGATGAGACAGGCGACACGCTTTGATAACATCGGTACACTATTCTTAAATTTAATCAGAGGTAAGGATACTGTTAAAAATACGCAGTCAGAACAAAGTGTTACAAAGCGTCTGGAGTCAGATAATGAGGGATTCGTCAAAGAAACAATGCATATATTAAAGTATGCCTTTCAGTCGACGATGATGCTCGAGTTCATTACCATCCTCGGTATTGGTCTCGTCGCACTTGAAGTTGCACTTCGAATTATTATCTTCCAAAGTATTGATTTTTACACAGCGTTCTTCGTCTTACTTCTTGCCCCAGAATTCTACAATGCCTTAAAGGTGTTAGGTACAGAATTTCATAATGGGAAACTGGCCATGGGCAGTTATGACCGTGTCTTAAGTGTGTTAAATCAAGAAAGCATCAATACTCATTATCGTCAAACGACAGCAGGTTATGCAGTACTGGCAGAACAAGTTCAATTAAACCATGGAGATAAAACAGTCCTAGACCCAACAGATTTCGCTTTTAATAAGACGGGACTCACTGCAATTACTGGTGAATCTGGGACAGGGAAGTCGACCTTACTTCGGTCAATTTTAGGTCTACATGAACCGAGTCAAGGTAAACTATCAGTTTACACAGAAGACATTGGTTATGTGTCCGATCAAGTATATTTTTCTGATACGACAATCTATGACTATATAGCTAAGGGACAAGCAAGTGAAGAAAAAGTGTTAGAAATTCTAGAGAAACTGAGACTAAGTGACAGTATTGATAACTTAGAATCAGGTATTCATACACCGATAGTGAATCATAATATTCCATTGTCCGGAGGGGAAATTGTTCGTTTGAAAATGGCAAGAGTGCTCATCGATCCTCCTGCTATTATCGTTATGGATGAGCCGACGGAATTTTTAGATGCAACGACGGAGCAGCTTGTTATGGATCACTTGAATCAACTCAAAAAACAACATGCCATCATCGCAGTAATACACCGCCGTCAGCTTTTAAAAATTGCAGATGAACATTATGTTATGGGCGAAAGAAGTTTGAAGCGAGGTGAGAGATGATGATGTTTTTAAAAGGTGAAAAGATCCATGTCTTTTACAGTATTGTCTTAGGTGTTATCGGTGGCTTGGTCGGTACAGCGATCTTTGGTCTGAGTGGTTACATGATTGCATTGTCATTCTTTGAGCCACCGTTCTTTTTAATTATCTTAATTATTGCAGTGATTAAAATGTTTGGTCTGACAAAAGGAACGACCAAGTACCTAGAACGCTTACTCAGTCACGATGCGACTTTTAAGATGATTGGTCGTTTAAGAGCGGCATATTTTAAGCGTTCTGTAGAAAGCAATCAGGACACTCACAGTGTGCGCTATATTCAAAAATTAACGACTTACTTCAACGAGATAGAAGATTACTATGTCAGAATCATCTACCCGTACATTGTTGCGGTATTTATTGCTTTGATCCTAACGGTCCTGTCGCTGATTGTGGACCCAATACTTCTTATGATAATCTTAGGTGTTTCTTTCTTGCTCTTAGTCATCATGCCGCTGATTATCAGCAGGATTTCAAGAGTATCAAATGATCGCCGATTAGATAGTGAAGACCGTTTATTTAGTAGACTCTATCATTATATTTTTGATTATGTGAATTTATATACTGTAAATGAAACTGAACAAACCAAAGATAATCTAAGAGCCACATATAAGGAAATCACTGCTAATGAGAACAAGGAGAGTCAAGTTGATGTGGTTATTGAAGTAATGAGTTTACTCATTCAATTAGCTGCAATTATAGGCGTTATTCTGTTATTTAAAGATGAATCGCCATTATTAGTACCGATGATTATTCTCGTACTTATGTCGTTCTTTGAACTGATTATACCTGTCATTAAACCTGCTTCTAAATATGGGGCTGTTAAAGATAGAGTCAATGCGGTGACGACAGAACAAGTAAATATTGAAAGAGAAAGGTCAGATGATCTAAGTCTAAGCCAGCTGACCTTTAGATATCCCGAGACAAAGCGAGATGTCCTAAAGGATATTTCACTTGAAATTAATGAGGGAGAGCAACATGTCATTATTGGTTCAAGTGGTTCGGGGAAAACGACCTTACTCAATCAGCTAATTAAGAAATCTTCGGCGGGCGTGATGCCTCAACACCTCGATTTTTATAACGCCACAGTGGAAGAAAACCTAACAATGTTTGGGGCCTTAGATAAGATTAATGCCATCGAACAACTAAGGGAATATGAACTGAACCATTTTGCACTTAATGAATATATTACTTCAAATGAATATCTATCATTGGGTGAGAAGAAACGGATGCATTTGATTCGGCTGATACTAGAAGACAAAAGTACGTGGATTTTAGATGAACCGACGGCGAGTTTAAACACACGACTTAGAGATAAGGTTTGGAAAACGATATTTAATAAAGACACTTTAATTGTCGCAACGCATGATTTGAGTCATTTGGAATCATTTGATTTTGTTCATTATCTAGAAAATGGAAAGATTATTGAATCAGGTTCGGTGGATACGGTCCTAAGTCATTCTGGTCCAACTAGAGAAGCTTATGATAGATATAAAGATTCTCTATAAATAGCATAGATATATTTCTGTGAAAGCCGATTTTTAATGTGATATAATATGATTAATTTAACTAATTTGGTGGAGGTGACGGTTCTTGGGAAGGTGTATATGAAAAGAATTGCAAAAAATAATATGTTGACAGCTGAATTTGAATTTCATAAACTTACGACCCTAACGGTCACAAATTATCGGAGGTGAACCCCAAACTAGGGGAACTGATTGGATATATCCACAATAGGAAATTTACTTTTATTTATTATATTAATTTTACTTACAATGCTATTTGTAGGTTCAGAATTCGCATTTGTTAAAGCCCGATTATCGAGAATACATGCACTAGTTGAACAAGGAAATAAGAAGGCAATGCGTGTCGAGAAAATGATCAACAATCTTGACTATTACTTATCTGCCTGTCAGTTAGGTATTACAGTGACAGCCCTTGGTCTAGGTTGGATTGGTGAATCGACTTTTGAAGTTATTTTACATCCACTATTCCATTTAATCGGCATTCCTGATTCAATTTCAACAGTGGCTACAGTGGCTGCTGCCTTCATCATCGTGACATTTATTCACGTGGTAGTGGGAGAGTTAGCACCAAAGACTGTTGCAATCCAGTACGCTGAGAAGATGGCCTTATCACTAAGTGGCCCACTATACTTCTTTGGTGTCGTTCTAAAACCATTTATTTGGACGATGAACGGTGCAGCCAGAGGCATAGTACGTATTGTCGGTATTAAAGAAATGCCAACAGAACAAGCACACTCTGAAGAGGAACTTAAAGTTATTATGACGGAAAGTTATCAGAGTGGTGAAATTAACCAGACAGAGCTTGCTTATATGCAAAATATTTTCTCTTTTGATGAGCGAACTGCTAAAGATGTCATGGTACCACGTACTCAAATGATTACTTTAGAAGAACCTGTTACTGTGGATCAAGTCATTGAAACAATTAAAGAACACAACTTTACAAGATATCCCGTTACTGAAAGTAATGGAGATAAAGATAACATCATTGGATTCATTAATGTTAGAGAATACTTAACGAACCATGTGTCAGATGAAAATGTATCTTCTGAGGACTACATTCATGAACTACCTGTCATTACTGAATCATCACGTATTTCTGATGCCTTAGTTAAGATGCAAAGAGAAAGTGTCCATATTGCCTTAGTCATCGACGAGTATGGTGGTACTGCTGGTATGATTACAATGGAAGATATCTTAGAAGAAATCGTCGGAGAAATCAGAGATGAATTCGATGAAGATGAGGAACTTGATATTGTTAAAGTAGACGATAATATCTATCATATTAGTGGACGCGTCTTGCTTGATGATTTAGAAGATGACTTCAATATTGTCTTTGATGAAAGTGAAGATATCGATACCATCGGTGGTTGGCTACAAAGTAAAGACACTGACATCACAGAAGATGATTATATCGATACTGAGTTTGACCGCTGGCAAGTGCTTGAAGTGGAGAACCATTCCATTAAACAAGTGGCTTACTTAAAAGATTACAATAAGACATCTTCAGAAATTGATGAAGAAAATGAAGAGAATAACTAAGCAATAGACCGGAACCATTGGTTCCGGTCTATTTATGTTAAAATGAAGATACTTTATAAAGGTGGTGCAGGTATGGACATTGTCGGTTTAGTAGCAGTTATACTTACGTTAACAATACCGATTTACGCAATCTATAGGGGCTATAATCAGAGTGATGAAAAGTTAGAAATAAAGAAGATGAAAGAACAAAGAAAGCTTGAAGAAATTAAACAAGAAAATTACTTGCTTGAAAATGAATCCATGCGTATTGAATTAGATAGAATTAAAAAAGAAATGCTAGAAAACAAGAAGCACTTGATAATAAGGACAATAAGCGTTGGTTAATTGAAGAGACGAAGGAAGAGATTGAACGATAGACGGAGGGTTAAGATGGGATTTTTTGAATTTATATTTTTTACTGCGCTAGTGCTTACAGTAGGTGGGGTGAGTATTCCTTTATATGCCATGAGAAGAGGCTATAATCAGAGTGATGTAAAACTAAGAATTAAAGAAATCGAAGCACAGAAAAAGTTAGAAGCAATCAGACAAGAGAATTTTATTTTAGAAAATAAGTCTATGGAAATAGAGCTTGAAAAATTAAAAAAAGAGCGTAAAGAGAGAGAAACAAAAGCGCTTGAAGATAAGAAAAACAAGCGTTGGTTGATTGAAGAAACTAGGGGTGAAGAAAAATATGAAGACATTAATTAAAGATGGCATGATCGTTACATCAGAGCATGAATTTAAAGGAGATATCTTAATCGAAGGTACAAAAATTGAGGCAATCGGACGAGATTTAAGAGTAGAAGCGGATGAGGTCATCAATGCAGAAGGGATGTATGTCCTACCAGGTGGTGTGGATCAGCATGCCCATTTTTCTTTTGAATTTATGGGAGAAAGAACAAAAGGCTTTGAGACGACTAATTCAGCGATTATCGGTGGGACAACAACGGTTATAGAATTTGTTAACCAAGAACAAGGTAAGGGACTTGTTGAAACAGTCGAAGACTATAACAAAGAATGGGTTGAAGGGATCTCTATGGTGGACTATAGCTTCCACCCTGTCATTACAAACCCGACAGAAGAAACCTTTAAAGACATTAAAAATTTACCTGAAGCGGGCTATCCATCTGTAAAACTATTTATGGCTTATAAAGGGCAGTTTTTCCATTCAGATGATGAAGCAGTGACTAATGCCTTACTTGAGGCAAAAGATGCTGGTGTCACTGTAATGGTCCATGCAGAAAATGCAGACTTGATTGAACTGATGCAGAAAAAAGCGATCGCTGAAGGGAATACAGACCCGTATTATCATGCCTTAACAAGACCGCCGATAGTTGAAACAGAAGCAACAGAACGTGCCATCAACCTAGCAAGATTTGCAGAAGCACCTATTTATATTGTCCATGTAACGACAAAAGGTGCAGTAGACGCCATTAAAAAAGCCAAAGAAGAAGGCTTACCAGTATTCGGTGAAACGTGTACACAGTATTTACTTCTTGATAAGGAATATCTTCAAAAAGATAACTTCGAAGGAGCGAACTATGTATGCTCACCAGCACTTAGAGATAAGAATGACCAAGAATACCTATGGAAGTCACTTAAAGATGGCTGGCTGAACGCTGTGAGTTCAGACCACTGCAGCTTCACAACAGAACAGAAGAAGATGGGACTCGATGACTTTAGAAAAATCCCGAATGGCTCACCAGGTCTAGAAAATAGACTGCCGATGCTGTGGACTTATGGTGTTGAAACAGGCAAAATCACACGACCAGAACTCGTTGAATACTATGCAGCATCCCCTGCTAGAAATAATGGGATCGACCATAAAAAGGGCTATCTTGCACCAGGTTATGATGCAGATATTGTGATCTATAACCCTCATGTTAAGAAAAAAGTAAAACTAGAAGATAGTTTAAATGGTGTAGACTTCACTATTTATGAAGGATTTGACCAAGTCGGAGAATGTGATGCAGTCTTTTTACGAGGCACACAAGTTGTTAAAGATGCGAAGTACATCGGAGAACAAGGTCAGGGACACTTTGTAAAAGGAAAACCATTCGGTACAGCATTTAGATAAGGATTAAAATAATACCTTTCGGGGTATTATTTTTTTATAGAAAAATATGAGGTGAAGCGCTTGAAGAAGCTATGGTGGTCACAAATTATTGTGTTGATCTTTGTACTTTCAGCATGCAGTAATTCAGAAGAAAATGAAGAAACAAGTAATGATAGTACAGAAGAAACAGAGACTGAAGAAAGTATAGAATCAACAGACGATGAGACAGAAGATAATGAACCAACTGAGGAAGATTCAACAACTGAAAAACAAGCAGATGATACAGAAGGTGAAAACGAAGAAAGTACAGACACTACGTCAGAAGATCCAAAAGACGACCTGTATTTTGACTTAAACTCTCCTGAAGTACAAGCTCAGTTCTTTAGTACAACTGAAGGTAATGAAGATGGAACTTTTAAGCAAGACTTAATCACCAATGGTATGACACAGACTGAAGTAGAAGAAAAATACGGGACATATGAATTTACATTTCCTACAGGTGGCGGAAGCCCAGCAATCTACGGAAACCTTGGTGTAATGTATAGCGAACGTGCACCGTATGGTACAGGTGAGGATGATAGTTCTAATCCTAGTATCAATCCAGATGAAAACTATGTAGAGTATGTTTGGTACTATGCTCGAGTTACTGGAGATGAGTTGACTCAGATTCTAGGTGAGCCTGATATTTATGAAGAAGAAGAGTCAATAAATGGCTTACCGTTTTATGTTTACCAAGGTCAGGGTGAAGATGGAAGATATTATAGTACTGGAGCAAGTACCTATAACTCACCAGATGGGGAAATGGTCGGACTTGTAAAAAGAGAAATTTTTGATGAATTACCAGGTGAAGATAATGCGATGATTGAAGCGGATGAAGTAGAAGCTATATCAGTTATTGAAGAAACCTATCCGCCATTACTTGCGGATTACTATAATAATGAAACTGAAAATGTGACGAGATATGTGACAGGAGATGCCTTAGAGAAAATACAAGCAAATAGAGAATCAGGAGATTTTGCAGATCATCAGAGTATCAGTATGGAAATAACGAATGTAGAACAACTTTCAGATACAGACTATCAAATCATTGCTAACAGAACATATGCTCATGCAAGTTCAAATGGTGAACAAACAGAAGAAGTAACTTATACATTGACTCAAGATGGAAATACCTTTGTAATTACTAATTTTGAGTAAGATAAAAGAAACCCCAAAATCATAGGAGATTTTGGGGTTTCATTAGTTTTTCGGAGGATATTTTGATATATTCTTCCTAATATATTTTACCGTTTAATATAATTATAGACAGAGATATGCCTAATATATTTGTACCTGAGTTATTGAAATTTTATTCATCAAACTTTTGTACCTCTAATTGTTCACTTAATCCAAGAACTTCATTCTCAAATTCTCCAAAAAGAACTTTAAATTCTTCAAAAGCTTGTTGATGAGAGATAGCTTTTAATTTTTTAACTTGTTGCCAGCTAGCATCCCAGGTATTAATATGAAATTCAGGATAGTCAAAATTAAAATTTTCTCTTAGAGGAAACGTTTCACGTATAATATTTGTTGCCTTTACAATTAGCTTTTTAGCGGATTCCAAAAGTAGATGTTTGTTTTCAGTGAGATAATCATAGATAAGAGAATCACCACCAAAACTATATGAATCATGGAATGCTTCACTATTACATTTACCTGCTAGATCACGAATTTCTTTGTTACTCATAAAAAACCATTCATTACGTTTACTAAATTTTTTACCATCAATCTCTATGTTTCTATAGCTTATTACATTATTAGAATTAGAGAATATGGAATAAACTACACAATTAGCACAGTACTCTTTATACAATGGGTCATTTTCATTAGGAGCACTGAATTCATTTTTTTGATTAATCCAGTTTGGTTTATATAGTTTTCTAGATGTAAAAGTTACAGATGCCTCCTCAAAGTTCGAATGAGTGACATATATTTTTTTTAGGTTTCTAGTTACAGGAGATTGCATAAAATATACGCCTTTTGTGGTAGCTTCTATATTATTTGTATCATTAATTAGTACACATATAGAATCAGAATAAGTATCTACCAATTGCTCTTTATATTTAAAAGCCGAAGTAAAGTTAGGAATTAATTCTGTTTTATCGGTATTTATAGAGTTCTTTTTTGAGCTTATCCATTCTTGTAAAGATGAATCGTTATCTAAATTCCATAAAGTTTTATTACCAATTTCAATAACGTTACCAGTCTCATCTCTATCTAATATGGTTAATTGAAAATCTGTTTGTATTTTATTATGTTGTGATTTTTTGGACTTCCATATAGTAAAAGATATTGCCCATGTATCCTTTACATCAGCGAAATGACTTGCTCTAAACATGCTTCCTTTAACAAATTCAAAATGTTTAAGGAAAATTTTTCTAAACTTTTTATACTTAGTACCTGTTAAGAATAGAGTAGGTGAGAATATTCCTATGTAAATGTTCTCACTATCTGTTTGTAATTTAATTTGTATAATTCTAAACAAGAATTGAGCATATAATTGTTCAGATACTTTTAGTTTTTCTTCTCTCATTAATTCAGCAATAACGGACTTTGCCAGATCGAGTTTACTTTCCGTAGTCTGACTATTTGCATTCCCACCTGTAGCATAAGGGGGATTTATATAAAAAAGAATTTTTTCATTAGGGTTTTCTAAATTATCTCTTAAAGATTGTGGCATTTTTGGCGATGTTATACGATGAATTTCATCAACGTCATCGTTTAAAAAATCATATTGAAACTTTGTGCTCCCTTGATTATAAACATTTCCCATATCTAAATCTGATTTGTTAATGGTAGATACGAATAAATTTTTGAAATTCTGATCTCTAGTTAAATTTCCTGTTCCCCATGCAGAATCCCAAACAGTGAATTCTCTTTTCCACATAGCACCTAAGCATTCATCAAGCAATTTTTGACTATAGTCAACAAATGCTGTAGGAGTATAATATTCTCCCTTCTTTCTTCGATTAGTTTCTTCAATCAATCTATCTGAAATCTCGGTGAATTTTCTTTCCTCTTCTGGTGTATAGGATCTCAGAAAGTGACTGATGAAAGATCGATAAGTATTTCTATCTACATTTATCTCTTCGTTATTACTTAGCAGTAATGAAGAAGTTTTTCTTTTATAAACTAAATCTTGATCCTTCATCATTTCTATAAAACTGTATACTAATGAATTTGTATCATACTTTTTATAATCTTTAACTACATTGACGATAAAATATTCATAAATCTTAGAAATGTTATTTTCGGTAATACGTATTTGTCTATTATTTTCGGCAATAATATCTCTTATTTTATTAAATAAATCATCTAAGTTAAATTTTTCATTTATATCGAATACGAATGGGTAGAAAGGAGACTCAATTAGTTTTTTTAGTAAAACTGGATTATTATTACCGGCTTCTGAAGGAGGGAGTGACCAATCAATATTTTCATTTAAAAAATCTATTACATTATTACTATGTAATACGAAAGCTTCATTCTTATCTGCAACCAAAATAACATTAGGTAAAATTTTACCATCTTCCTCAAATTTTTTAATATAGTATAACACTTGAATTATTACCTTCATCATTTCAGTTCTAAATTTAATGTTTTTATCATCTTTAAATTCCATAATAAGAAATAATTGTTTGCTAATTTCATTAAACTTTAGTTTTGTTTGTAATAATCCATCTGACCCATATGGAGATGATATAGGTTCATTATAATAATTTGAAATATACTTACGATAAGTATTTTCTACGTCTTTTTCATTAACTGATGTTTGTAATTCTCTATAAAAATTTTCAAACATTTTGACACCCACAATCGAAATATATTTTGTATAATAACTATTATACATTATTACTCAAATACATTTTCAATATGTTATATTATAAAATAGTATTTTTCATAGAAATAATCGCTCACAACACTTTGAAAATAAATGATATAGAATAAATAATTACAGGAACTCTATACAATTAACTTAATAAAAAGTAAGGAGCTTGATTGAGATTGAAAGTAGCTAAGTATTGGAACGAATTTATAAATGATTATCCAGATTATAAAAATAAATCTTATGGAGCTTTTCAATTTGGAACTGATCCAAACACACTGGTTCAGCTTGTGGTTGATGGAACAAAATCCTTAACGTGTAGTAGTTTAATAGAATATAATTTAGAGCAAGAACCATTACCTGAAGTGGGTGATGTGAGTATTGTTCTTGATGAATCTGATGAACCAAAGTGTATTATTGAGAATACGAAAGTATACACTATGAAGTTTTCCGATGTAGACGAAGAAATTGCTTATAAAGAAGGTGAAGGTGACCGAACGTTATCTTACTGGAGAAAGGCTCACCTTGAATTTTTTGAATGGTTATACAAGGAAATAGGGTATGAATTTAATGAAGATGAAGAGATTGTAGTTGAAGAGTTTAAGTTGATTCATGTATAAAATATTATCTTATGTGGGGGATTGTATGAACAAAGTAATCATTGATACTGATACTGCTGGGGATGACACGATTGCAATTTTGACTGCACTTCATAATTTTGATGTGCTTGGTATTACAATCACGGGTGGTAACGTAGATTTCAACCAACAGATTGACAATGCTTTATATACCACTGAAGTAGCAGGTTTTGATAATATTCCTGTTTACCCTGGATATGAAGGTCCGATTTTTGGGAATGAAAATCAGCACACCACTGTTGAGGATGTGCATGGATCGGATGGTATGGGCGATTCGTTTTTCCCTAAACCGAAAGGGTCTGCGGAAAACTCTCATGCTATAGATTTTATTATAAAGACAGTTAATGAAAATCCAGGGGAGGTTACATTACTGGCCATTGCACCATTGACTAATATCGCTATGGCGATCAAGAAAGATCCAAGTATTGTTAGCAAGGTGAGGCATTTATATATTATGGGCGGCACTAATAACAAGCTCGGTAATATTGTGCCTGCTGCGGAATACAATTTTTATGTCGATCCTGAAGCGGCTAAATTAGTATTACAATCGGGTATGGGCATGACTATGGTCGGTTGGGATATGTGTACGGATTATTCATTAATGTTCGATAAAGAACACAAGGAGATTGAAAGTCTAGGTACAAAAGGGTCTAAGTTTTTTAGTGATGTGAATAGAGTAGTGAAGAGGTTCAATAAGGAAGTACATAAGTTAGAGGGTACAACCCATCCGGATACCTTGTTAGTTGCCATAGCCGCTGACGAAAGAATTATGAGTGAGTCTAAGAAATACTTTGTAGATGTCGAAACTAAAGGTGAGTTAACTAGGGGTTATAGCTTAGTTGATATCAATGGAAGACTAGGTAAAGAGCCTAATGTTAGAGTGTGTGAAAAGGTAGATAGAGAATTATTTAAAAACCATCTGTATGATGTGTTAAAGAATATAAAATAGAAATAGCCATATGACTCTAAATTAGGTCATATGGCTATTATTTATCTCTCTGCTTTCAACACAGCAAAAATATAACTATCCGTCCATTCGCCTTTATTCCAAAAATCTTTTATGAAATGCGCTTCTTTCCTCATACTGATTCTTTGACACAACTTCGCTGAAGCGGTATTCCTTGCATCACAATTCGCTGTGACCCTGTGTAGGTTTTTATCGGCAAAAAGAAAGTCTAAAAGTGCTTTTGCGGCTTCTGTCGCATAGCCTTGACCTGAATAATTTTTGTTAAAGGAGAATCCTATCTCAGCAGTGTCTTTCATTTCCGTTTTCCAAGCGGATAGGATACCGATCACTTTATTATCTAAAACCACGGCTAGATTCAATCCGTCTTTTGAATCAAAGTCGTTTTTACTCAACTCTTCTTTAAAAGCTGACACTTTGTTGTTAGCATTCCATGGTTCATGTAATAAGTACTGACACGTCTTTTCATCACTATATATTTCATAAACATCTTCTAAGTCACGTTCAATCAAAACTCTAAGTTCAAGTCTATTGGTATTTATCATAAAAACACTCCATTTTCTTTTATTATTTAAAATTAGACATACTGAGCCAATTCTTAAATTTTTAAAAGAAAACACCAATAGAGAGGCCGTAACCGAATGCTAGAAATCTTACATAATTCTTTTTCATTTTAATTACGCCTCCTTCTTATACTCAATCTTTTTCTCATCATAACGACTTTGAAAGTGTTATCTATCATTTCAATTGTATCACTAAAATATTATCTAAAAATTGTGACATCATAAAGGCTATGATAATCTTTATATAACTAAGTGAACATAACAAAGGGGAAAAGACATGATAAAATTCGACACACTTTTTAATCCATATCATTCACAACGTAATCCTGTGGTCAGTAAAAAGGGGATGGTGGCAACTTCACAGCCATTGGCTGCACAGGCGGGTCTTTCGATCATGCAACAGGGTGGCAATGCGATTGATGCAGCGATTGCGACAGCTGCGGCTTTAACTGTTGTAGAACCAACAACCAATGGTATTGGTGGGGATGCTTTTGCCTTAGTCTGGGTGAACAATGAGTTACATGGTTTGAATGGTTCTGGTAAATCACCAGCATCTATTTCAATCGATAAGGTAAAGGCACAAGGTTACGATGAGATTCCAAAATACGGCTTTACGCCAGTTACAGTTCCAGGCCAACCAGGAGCTTGGGCTGAATTATCGAGACGTTTTGGGAAATTGCCTTTTAAAGATTTACTTCAACCTGCCATTCAATATGCTGAAGAAGGCTATCCAATTTCACCAGTACTGGCAAGATTTTGGGAGAAGGCTGCAGTTCGATTTAAGGAAGCTTTTGATGGAGATGAATTTAATCATTGGTTTAACACCTTTGCACCAGATGGCGTGGCGCCTAAAGTCGGTGAGATATGGAAGTCCGAAGACATGGCGAACTCTTTAAGAGAACTCGCAGATACGGAATGTGAATCGTTTTATAGGGGAAATATTGCAGATAAGATAGATGCCTATTCTAAACAATACAATGGCTATATTAGAAAAGAAGATTTGGAACAATATAAACCAGAGTGGGTTGATCCAATTTCTGTGAACTATAGAGGCTATGATATATGGGAAATCCCTCCAAATACACAAGGTATCATCGCTTTATCAGCCTTAAATATTTTAAAGAACTTAGATATTGAAGGTAAAGAATCAGTGGATACATATCACAAACAAATAGAGGCTATGAAACTCGCTTTTGCTGATGGTAAAAAGTATGTGGCGGATATCGATCATATGACAGTAAGCAGTAAAGCACTAATTGATGCGGCCTATGGTAAAACAAGAAGTGAGGAAATCACTGACAAGGCAAAACAACCAGAAGCGGGTGAACCAAAAGCAAGTGGTACGGTGTATTTATGTACAGCGGATGAAGAGGGGAATATGGTGTCACTGATTCAAAGTAATTATATGGGATTTGGCTCAGGGCTAGTCGTACCTGGAACAGGAATTGGACTACAAAATAGAGCCTGTGATTTTAGTTTAGATCCAGATTCACCCAATGCACTTGGACCCAATAAACGCTCCTATCACACAATTATTCCTGGCTTCATCACTAAAGAAAAAGATGCCATCGGTCCCTTTGGGGTCATGGGTGGTTTCATGCAACCCCAAGGCCATGTTCAAGTCGTTATGAATACGATTGATTTTAAGCTAAATCCGCAAACCACTCTTGATGCTCCCCGTTGGCAGTGGGTGAAAGACAAGACGATTTGGGTAGAGAAAAACTTTCCACATCATGTCGCTGAAGAACTGGTCAAGAGAGGCCATGATATAGAAATCAAACTCGATTCAGCAGGCTTTGGACGTGGCCAAATTATATGGCGAGATCCAGAGACAGGTATTTTATACGGTGGGACTGAAAATCGAACAGATGGGCATATTGCGGCGTATTGAGTAGAATTGAAAAACTGACACTTAGAATAAAACTCAAGTGTCAGTTTTTGATTAAATTAATATTCTTTGTATTTGGAAAATCATCTAATGTTGACTGCTTTTGATTATTTAAGTGAGTCGTAGGACTTAAGTATTCTATTAATGTATTCAGTTTTCAAATCAGTATAATTGTGCTTATCATTCTTGTTTGCATTGGCAAGCTTAATTTTTAATGATTCATATTCATCCCTTAAGTTTGGATGTTTTCGTAAAACATCTCTAAACTTTATTTGTTGATTTAAAAAGTGATTATTTTTCTCATATAGATGGATCTGATGAGTTCTTGGGTTTCCTTTTAAAAAATAGTATCGATCGGGAAGGATGTTGCTTCCTTTAGAAGTGTAGTTTAGCTTTTGTAAGTAATGAATATAGTAATTGATATTTTGAAAACTATCTATTTCTATAGCAATATCTAAAATAGGTTTGGACTTAGATTTTTAACAGCAGTACTGCCAATGTGATGAACTTGAATATTATGACCTTCAAAGACTTCAAGTATCTTTTGCTTTTCTTGATTAAACAGAAGTTCCCATTCTTTATCATAGTTAACAAGAAGCACTTTATTATCTGGTAATCCAAGCATAAACTCACTCCTCTATACTTTATTATTTATGTGTTTTTTTATATGTAATTAGGCTAGGGGCTTCGTTAATCAAAAATGGGGAAAATAACTCATAAGAGTAGAGATCAGTAGTGTCGATTTCAAAACATAAACTTGTTATACCAGATTCCTGAAGTCGGTATAGCATACTTACAAATTGGTTTAACAACTGTGTTTTCATAGAGTCATTTTCAAAATAAATCCATCCTACTTCTTTTTTATCTTCTAAATAATCAAAAATTAATAAAAAGGCGGTAATTTTGTTTCTTTCATTGTAAATAACAATGGAATGATTGAAATCTAGGTCTTTTGATACAGTGTTTCTCCACGTATTTAGATCAATATTCCCTAATGGATTTACTCTATGAGTATTTTTATACACATCAAATACTTTAGTGAGTAAGTTATTGTTCAAAGTAAGTTTCGATGGATGATAGTTATGCTGAGAATCATAAGATTTAAAGTAGTTTATTATTGTAGTAATAGATATGTCTGGTTTATATGTTTTTCTTATTTCGGCAAAATTATTATTAGAAATAAATTTATTATATATTCTACTTTGAGTTTCAAGTTTCAATATATAATTAGAGGTTGGTAATTTGGCCTTTAATTTATTAAACATAGTATTCATTATTTCACTATCATTAAAATCTCTAAAAAACGTAAAATGAAGAATTATAGAATGTGGGTGGAAATTATTTTTAGTATAAGTTAATAATGCAATTAATTTATCATTAATTTTGCAACTTACCACCATTCCTGTAGATGGGCAAATTCCATTTAAATTCTGGTCTAGATCAAGGTCTTTAATATTATCGTGCATGGTAATATTCACCATAATTTTACCTCTCATGTAAAAAAGATTTCAGTATAGCATTATAAATATCAGGTTGTTCTAAATGTACATTGTGTCCTGCATAAGGAATCACTGCCACATGTATTTGTTCGTTATTTTTAGGGTACTTTATTACGCCAGATACTTCTAATGGATTGTTTTCACCAACAATATAAAGTGTTGGGGGACCAATAGTACTTAGATCTTTAGTAAGTTCAAACGGATACCAGTCAGCACTTCTTGTTAAACCTAAAAGTTTGGTCCAATTACCTTCATGTATTTGATCAAAATAGGATTTTAGGGTAGGGTTTTTTAAAATTTTAGCAGTATCCTTTGATTGATCTTCATTGATTTGCTCCCAGTTATCTGGCTTTTCTGGCATGATTCCAGATAAAGTTAGACTTTTCGTGTTGTTAGGGTATCTTTTGGCAAATGTCAATCCAACGAGTGCACCTATAGAACATCCAACGATATGTGAAGACTCGACTTCTAGATGCCTCATAGTTTCGAATAAATCTTGTGCAGTTAAATTAAAATAATCATTTAAATCATCCGCTACAGATTTACCATGTCCTCTTAAATCTGGCAGTATTACTTTATATTTCTCCATAAAATAATCTTTCTGTTCTGTGAGTTCTGTCTGACCAGTCTGCAATCCAGTATGTAGAAAAATAATAGGTTCGCCGTCACCAAACTCTTCCGTGTATAATATCATTTTTTATATCTCCTCTAAATTAAGTAACCGATAAATTTCCTGTTCTGTTTTTAAATTATTTGCAGCTAAGTATATAAGAACTCTAATCCTCCACTTAACATGCATTGTATTAATCGTCTACACTTGATTGGACAACTCCTATGAGGGAGGTTATTGTTAAATCAAAGAAAGTAGGCGATTTTTTTATGACAAGAACAACATTTACCCCAGAGTTTAAACTACAGATGGTGCGATTATTTGAAAATGGTAAACCTAAATCTGAAATTGTACGTGAGTATGATCTAACCCCCTCATCATTGGATAAGTGGGTCAAGAATCATCAAGCGACAGGCTCTTTCAATCATTTAGATAACTTAACAGATGAAGAAAGAGAAATGAGACAACTCAGAAAAGAAAACCAGCAACTTAAGATGGAAAATGACATTTTAAAGCAAGCAGCGCTGATCATGGGACGAAAATAGATGTCATTCGTGAGAATGTCGATAAATATTCAGTATCAGCAATGTGTAAAGTCCTACAAATCCCAAGAAGTACCTATTATTATGAATTGAATAAACAGACTGTTGATAATTCAGAGGATATCATCAGTCATAAAGTCGTTGAGATATTTAATGCGAATCGCCAGTGTTTTGGCACACGTAGAATTAAGCATGAGTTAAATAAAATTGGTCTCAAAGTCTCTAGAAGACGCATCGGTCGAATTATGAAAGCAGAAAGATTGGTATCATCGTATACTTCATTGAAATATAGACCGCATTCCTCACAATACAATGAACGGAATATCATGAATAGACTCAGTAGAAATTTCATTAGACAGGCACCGATGGAGGTGCTCGTCAGTGATTTAACCTATGTAAAAGTGTCAGGAAAGTGGCATTACATATGTGTATTTATTGACCTGTTTAATCGTGAGATTGTTGGGCATAGTGCAGGTCCAAATAAAGATAGCCATCTTGTGTCATCAGCGCTGAGTACCATTAAACATGATTTAAGACAGGTTCAAATGTTCCATACAGACCGTGGGAAAGAGTTTGATAATCATTTGATTGATGATGTACTTGACACATTTGGTATCAAAAGATCACTGAGCATGAAAGGCTGCCCCTATGACAATGCGGTTGCTGAAACGACATTTAAGGCACTGAAAACAGAATTCATTAGACAGTATCATTTTACATCTCTACAACAGTTAAAAATTGAACTATTTGATTATGTGAATTGGTATAACAATATTAGACCACATGGTGCACTCGGTTATATGACACCGAAGGAGTATAAGGAAGCACTCTATAAAAACTGTCTAAAATACTGTTGACATACCAATAACTAGATGACTTCCAATACTTACGTTATATCATTCTCATAATTAATTATATATAAATACAATCTACGCAATACAATACACATATTGATTGATTTATGTATCTATTCTTTACTCTCAATGGAAATCTACTATTGGCACTTTGCAAATATAAATAAAAAATCCTTTAAGCCCGTATTCTTTAACTTTTTTAAGAAAGATTTCCAAGAAAATGTTAGTAAAATTGATATCCATTTCATTAATTTCAAAATTTTTCATTAGATTCAATAATATTTATGGCTTTGATTAGATACTTTATATAAATCAGTGATAATGTATGAGCTATAGAAATGATGATTTAACAATCTTTTATATATTTCCGTCATAGATCGATAAGGATTATAAGTTATTTCTACATGATCAGATAACATCTCTAGGTTTCGAATATTTTCATTAATATAATGTCTAAGCAAATTTTGAAATCTATCAAAATCTTCTAAATTATCCTTTAGTCTCTCCTATTCAATAATTTTATTAGGATTATATATATTCATAAAAAGTGCTTAATAATATTTCTTCATAACTCTCTCCCGTAACGCTTACTATAGAATTTAAATCCCTAATTTGTTGCCTTGTTAAATTCAGTATAACCTTCACATTTTATCTCTTTTTTGTATTGGTATTAAGTTGAACTGGAAAGTCAATAAAATTTAAAACCTTAAAAATTACATAGCATTTTTCTAACTTAGCTTTTTATAGAAGAAATCGCTAATTATTTATTTTTTTAAAACCATCTCTAAACACTTCTTCTGTAATAGATGCACCTTGAATGAGTTGTAATTGAAGGCGAGTATCGATTAGATTTGATTTTGATTTAAGTTCTGTTAATACATCGCTTAATTCATCTGTTCTATTTATATCAAAGATATTCTCAGAAGCCGTGACATCAAAGTTATGAGCGGTGTCTTTATAGGCTAATATCAGTAACTGATAATCAAATGCCCCTCTAACGGCATCTAATATTTCATTACCTTTATTGATGTCTAAGTAAATACTACTTATTTTGTAAAGTTCTTTTATTTTAGAAATTTTTTCGTTTGGATATAGGTACACATTGGGATTCCGATTTAGCTTCATTAATATATTTGACATTTCTGTTAGCGCAACGATGTGAAAGTTTAATGATGTATGTGTTTCGATTAAATCTTTCACATTTACAATTTGATCTGAGTTGGTAAGTATTAATACATTGTTTGTTTTTTTATTCTCTTGAACAAAATGATAGACGTATCCAGATTGATAGATTTTATCTCTATATTTATCTTCCATTAATTTCATTACTTGTTTATAATCATTCTCTCCACTTATCATAGCTCTGTATTTGTTGCCTGGTTTACTCAGAAGGTTCTCTAGATGTTTAATTGTATTATTATCAATTTGCTGTTGATTAAAAATAATGTTACCTGTGGCATTCTCTAAACTATTAATCGTTGCAGTGGTGAATACATAGCTATTAGTAAAGAAAGAAGAGTCCTGCCATCCATTCATAATTAAATAAAATTTATAAAATTCAACCTTTGAATAGAAATGATATCTTTTTCCTTGGAACAAAAGCTCTATATCATTAGTAATTAAATTCTCTGTCAAAAAGATTTCATTTCGATCATTAATATATTGTTTTAATATTCTTTGTCCAGTTTCCGGATTCACTATAAGATCAGCATATTTTAGACCATTCTTATCATAATAATCTATAAATTGCACTCTTCCTTTTAAATCAAACCATTCTACTCGTTCAACAATTCTTCTTTTATAATTGGCCTTGTAAAATATTTTCCCTTTTATAGATCCAGAATCTTTAATTAATGCAAAATTATTATTCCCTTCAATTTCCCAAGTTTTAGGAACTTCAACTTGATTAAAAAATAGAGGTTTTTTTTCACTCTTTTTATTTTCAGAGAAAAATGAAAAAGGACTATAGACTTCAACTGGTAGGAAGCCATCATCCTTCAAGATGATAGTTTTATTATTTACTTTCGAGTATTTCAATGATTTGTACAAAAGAATTGTTTTTTTGTTAAATGACTCAAAAAGATTAATCATATAGTACCTCCTCAGTGAGTCTTTGCCATTTATTAATTACATCTGACAGTTTAAAATCTTCAGCAATTCTATATGATGATTCATGTATTTTTTCTAAATCATCATTAAAATAATCGATAATCGCTTCCCTCAATTTTTCTATAATCATTTGATCTGTAGAGTTATTAAAATCTATATCGACAAGGTAACCATTACTACCATGATTAATAAAAGTAGGATTGCCATAATTAACATTAAAACCAATAATACCAAGACCCGATCCTACTGCTTCCATTAAGGTTAGACCAAAACCTTCACTCTTTGATCCTGATAGAAATAACTCATAATATTTGTATATTTCAGTTAAGTCTAAGTGTCCACAAAGTTTAATATAATCATTGGCATGATAAGATTCTATTAAATCATTCAATATTTTCTTTTGACCACCTTCACCATAAATATCAAAGGTAAGCTCTGGTAAAACTTTTTTCGCTTCAATCACTGCTTTTATAAGCCAATCTACATGTTTTTCTGTAGCTAAACGCGATGCTGTTATTATTGAATATGGTTTCCTTTCTTCACTGTATTTAATAGATTTTAAATTCCCAACTGGGATAGTAAAAATTCGTGGTGAATAATTATAGTACTTTTTAAATTGATTATTTAACACTTTTGATTGTCCTTCGGTCGCAGTGATGAAAAAATCAAATAGATCAACATTAGAAAAAACATATTCATAGTAGTTATTCCATAAAATATAATCCTCTGTTGTGTATGTGTGGTTGTAATGTTCAGCGTGTATAACAACACCTACTTTTGCGTCTCCCTTATTCTTCACTATTTCTTGGCCAATCTTGGCGTTTCTATCAATAATTAAAATATCGTTATCTTTTAACGACAAACATTTTAAAAAATATCCAACAAAAGCTGCTTTAGAATAAAAAATACTATCTTTAAAAACAAAAATACTATTGTTGTTACTTATAAATTCTCGATATGCTATGGAACCATTCTTGTTAAAGAAGCATCGTTTATATAATTTGGCAGTATTATTTTCTGGGACAAAATATTCACTTAATATTTTCGTATAGGAATAATAATCTCGTCGAAGAAGTTTTCCTCTTGAAATATATTCAACCCTATCTACATAAGGTTCATCCTTATCTTTTAAGTAACATATTAAATAACTTTTATTGTTATCATAAAAATATTTTACTTTATCTTTGTCAACTTCTTTATGACTAATCTCTATGTCCTGAGAATTCAATACTTGATCTATTGTTACTGATGTTTTAGCAATTTCTATATCTGTAAAGTATTGATAAATCCATATAATCTCATCATCTTTAAAACCAATATTACTTGTCAACGTCTGAATATTTTCCTTACCAATAAAATCTAAGAAAATAAATTTAAACTCTGTTTTTAACTTTCTTAAAGCTTGAGCTCTATATACTTGAGCATATTCCACTCCACTACTTGCCCAACCTATTCCAAAATTAATATTGTAAATTGTCAATACATCACATCCATATTTACATATTTAAAACACTGTTTTAAAAATACCCAAAAGTATCATTATTAGTAACATTAGGGTACCTAAAAATGATATTGTTAAAAACTGTTTTTTAGGTTTTTCATCTTCTTCAGGATTATAATTATTTAATTCCTCTTCAATTTGTCTGTTGATTTCATCTAATTCATTATCTTGATCATAGTTATTATTGACCATACTAGAAACTCCTAACCTTTTAAATAATATAGAAAATAAGCCAAGGATAATCCTTGGCTTATTTTTAATTTACTATACTAGTTATTGTTATTATACTCTTCATCTTTATTCTTACCTCTTCTGAATAAAGCTAAACCACTTAACCCAAGTAGAGCTGCGATTAAGCCGCTGCTAGATTTTGCTTCCCCAGTATCAGGTAATTTCTCAACGTCACCATCATTGTGATTATCCGATACATCAGATTGATTTTCCAAGATATCTTGCTCATCATCTTCAGAAACAAACTCTGCCTCGTTGATTGACTCAGAACTACTTAATAATTCGGAATTTAAGATTGATTCGCTTTCTGATTCTGTCTCACTAATTGACTCTGATTCAGAGATTGATTCGCTTTCTGATTCTGTCTCACTAATTGACTCTGATTCGCTTAATGACTCAGACTCACTGATTGACTCTGATTCGCTTAATGACTCAGACTCACTGATTGACTCAGACTCACTGATTGACTCTGATTCGCTTAATGACTCAGACTCACTGATTGACTCAGACTCAGAGATTGATACTGATTCACTTAATGACACTGACTCGCTGATTGATTCTGATTCGTCCCCGTCAGCTGATCCTGAGCCTTGTTTTAGAATATTTTCATTATCCCAATAATAGGTGCTTCTTGTATTTCCATAGTAATTTGTATTAGATTCTATAACCCTTGTTTTAACATTTTCTCCATTAGAATCATATTTACCATTAACTACTACAACATAAGTTTTGGATATATTACCAAAATCGATACTGATGGTATTATCCCCATTGTCTCGTATATAGGGTCTTACACCTTCAGTAACATCTATATAGTTTGGATTACTAGTGTCAACATAATAGCTATCTGTTAATTGTGACTTATCCACAACTTCATAGATACTCAAATTAGTATCATTTAGATTTATGCGAGTACTACTTGTAGACGGATCACTATGATATCCCTGTAGTGTTACAACTGAGTTGTATAAATTATTACCTTTTGGATTAACATAAATTGACTGTTGATATTCATTTTGACCCGAGTGGATATCAATTTCAGTAATGAATGAAGTTACGTTCGCACCATAAGTTTCTGGTTGACCTTGAACAGGGTCGCCATAATCAATGACAATTGGAGCATTAAATCTTTCTCCAGCAATATCAAAATCTAAATTGTATGTACCACTATTTGGTGTATTCTCTCGATCAGTAAAGATCGGTAACTCAAATTGACCTGTAACATTAGTTTTCTCATTCACATAATCTGTAAATGTATAAGTACCTAATTTATCAAGAGTATTATAACTTCCTGTTGCAACAACTTGACCATCACTGCTTAATAATTCAGGGAGATTCATTATGTTATTTAAATTTGTATAATCCACATCTCCATCTGCAGTTAAATTATAAGGTATTTTGAAAGTGAAATAATCCCCTTCTATTACATTTCCTTCTACCTTGAAGCTTGAACTTAATTCTGTATACCCACTTCTATTTGGATAAATTGGTCCGCTATTAAAATCAAAATTTTCTATAGTTACTTTATCATTAACTAATTGTCCTGACGCATTTTCTGCTGTTACTTCTTCACTTGCTACTGGTTCAGTGCTTACTTCTTCACTTGCTACTGCTTCAGTGCTTACTTCTTCACTTGCTACTGGTTCAGTGCTTACTTCTTCACTTGCTACTGGTTCAGTGCTTACTTCTTCACTTACTTCTGCTTCAGTGCTTACTTCTTCACTTGCTACTGGTTCAGTATTGGTTTCATCTGTAGCCTCTTCAATTTGTACACTTGATAACTCACTTGCTTTTGCTTCATTTCCATTAGCAAATACAAGTGTTGCTCCGATCAACACAGAGGCCGTCCCCACGCTTAATTTACGTATAGAATACTTATTATGTCTGTTTGGTAAAAAATCTAACCTTTTCTTATTCAATCCTAATTTCCTCCTTCGGTAGCTCAAAATCATAATATTTAGGTTATTAACATTTAAAATTATATCTCATTTTCTATTTTTTTCTTCCTTTTTTTTGATATTTTTTACATAATTATAGAAATCATTTGTGTAGAGTGTAAAGTCTAACAGTCAGCAAAAGATTCTTAACCAGTATTAAATTTGTCGTGATAATAATCTTCTATATGGATTTATCTAAATCAGCCTAAGATGGTTAGTTTTTCATTTTTATCATTTTTATGTTTTATATTACGAAAAGTTGAAATTATTATTTTTGGAAACAATACAGATGAGATTATCTCATTTCTATCCGATAAATTCTTAAAATTGTAAAATATGAATCGTCTACACTTGATTGGACAACTCCTATGAGGGAGGTTATTGTTAAATCAAAGAAAGTAGGCGATTTTTTTATGACAAGAACAAGAAGAACATTTACCCCAGAGTTTAAACTACAGATGGTGCGATTATTTGAAAATGGAATCCAATGTATGGATATGGTGAGGCTATCGAGAGAAATATAGGTTTCAACAAATATCAGAAAGAACGCCCAAACGATATGGCGTTCTTATTTTATCTACTTTTTACCCAAATATCCCATGCTACCAACGGCTGCACCAAAAGCGACTCCAAGCGCTATACCAGTCGCTAAATTATCCATCACAAGTCCAATAACTGCACCAAGCACCACACCAATACCTAGCCCAATTCCTACAGCGCCACCACTATTCCCCTTACTATTTTCCTCCTCTATACTCACTTCATACACCTCCAAACACTTTTATCTTAAAGATCTTAAGCAGTTGTTAAAGGTAATGCCGTTAGCTACTCTTTCTTAACCTATACCCAATTTGAATATAAGTAGTTAGTTGTTCACCATAAAAGGGAATAGAAAATAAATAACAATATTAGGAAGGGTGACGTAATGACTCAATATAAATATGGAGATGACCATACTAAGCCCACACATCATAAGGACCGTAAGGAAGTAAATATTTTTGATATATTATTTAATACCTTCTTCGAATTCATACTTTATATTCCACGTCTCATCTTTAGAATCTTTTTTAATTAATTTATATATGGTATAGCTAAAAGTTATAACCAATCATGAAATTTAACAGTTACGCTATTACTATGAAGCTGTGCTACCATAAATTCATAGAAAAGATGAAGGAGTGGTTAGTCATGACAGTAACATCTACTAAAACAGCACCATTTAAATTCGATAATGTAGGGAGTTTCTTACGTCCCGTTAAATTAAAAGCCGCACGCGAAGATTTCAAAAATGGTGAAATTTCTCAAGATGAATTAACACAAGTAGAAAATGAAGTCATTGAAAACTTAATACAAAAACAAAAAGCAGCTGGACTAAAAGCAATCACAGATGGTGAGTTTCGTCGTTCTTGGTGGCACTTAGATTTCTTTTGGGGGCTAAACGGTGTAGAGAAAGTCGAAGCTGAGCAAGGTTACAAGTTCGCAGATGTTGAAACAAGAGCAGAGACAGCACGTTTAACAGGAAAGATTAGTGGAGAGAATCATCCATTTATCGAACATTTTAAATTTGTTCAGCAGTTTGCTGACGACGATGTCATTGCACGTCTGACGATTCCAGCTCCAGCACAGTTTTTAGCAGAACTTGTCCGTCCGGAAAACAAGGCTGCGACTGAAGAATTTTACCCGAATGAAGAAGACCTTTTGAAGGATATTGCGAGTGCATATCAGACATTTATACAAGAATTATCAGCAGCTGGATGTACGAACCTACAAATTGATGACTGCACATGGGGCATGATCGTCGATGAGAATTTCTGGAAGAACATGAATGACGACTTCACAGTTGAATCACTCAGCCAAAAAAATGTGAATCTAAACAATGCTGCCATTGAAGGGAAGCCTGAAAATCTTACAATTACTACACATGTTTGCCGTGGTAATTACCGTTCAACTTGGGCATCATCCGGTGCATATGACAAAGTATCTGATGAATTATTCGGGAAAGAAAATGTAGCAGGTTACTATTTGGAATTTGATACAGAACGTGCAGGTGGATTTGAATCATTAGCCAAAGTAAGTGGAGACAAACAAGTCGTCCTTGGATTAATCTCTTCAAAAATTCCTGAGTTAGAGGACAAAGAAGAAATTAAAGGAAGAATCGAAGAAGCTGCGAAATACATTAGTAAGGATAGATTATGCTTAAGTCCACAATGTGGATTTGCATCGACTGAAGAAGGAAATAACCTGACTGAAGAAGAACAATGGGCTAAACTTCAGTTGGTTAAAGAAATCGCTGAGGAAGTTTGGGGATAATACTATAATAGTAAAGGACTGGACCATTATTGGCCCAGTCCTTTTAGTTTGTGTGATCTATGTTTTAAGGCTATTTGTCTAGGATGGACATGAGAAGTTGGCGTGCTCATTCAATCCTCTTAACCTGCGATATTCTCAGGGTCTCTTACAATATAATCATCATAATTCTTCTCAGTTTTATTACCAATTGCAGTAATTAACAAGAAACCAACCACATATAAGCCTAAAAGTATCGACATTGTGTAATTATGGTTATGTGTAATATCGAATATCCATCCGATTACGAATGGGAAGAGTCCGCTTAAGATACATCCGCCGGTTTGCATCATAGCAGTCCATGAGTTCGCACCTTGTGAGGTAACTGTTTCATCTAATGGTAACATCATGGCTGCGGAATAGAGTCCACCTAATGGAATCCCCATCATAAAGGCAGCAATCCACATTAATGTATGATCTCCAGTCCAGAATAATCCTGTTGCAATGGCACCGATACCGAGTATTAAGAATATCCAATTTCTTCTTGCAGGATATTTTTCCATCAAGATCGGGAATAGTAGGTTAAATACGACTTGCATAGCCATAACTGCAGCGAGTAACATCCCACCTTGAATCATTGACATACCATTATCTACGGACATAGGTACAAGCCATGTTAATGTAGAAAAATATAAGGCAGCTTGTAAGGCATAGAATAACATGAATAACCAAGGCATTTTTTGTACCCAAGGTGACGGGAAATTATATTTAAATTCAGGCACAGCTTGGGATGGTGTGTTGTTTTGGGCACCAGGTTTGTAAATAAGACGACAATAATCGCTAAAAATGAGAATACTGACCAGATTGCTAAGGCGAATGGGTATGAATCCATACTTGTATAAAAGGCCCCTGTTAGAGCTGCTGTGGTTGCTGAACCTGCGCTCATAAAGAAGGAAGAGATACCGATCGCAACGGCAGCATGTCCTGGAAAGTATTTTTTAATAACAGATGATAGCGTTGGCGCTAAGACAGCAATTGCTAGACCAACAAAAAATGCAGAAATAAGTAAAGTTATAAATCCTGTGTAAAAACCACGGATTAATGTAGAAATAAGTAGGATGGAAAGCATTAATAATAAAGTGATTTTTGACCCGAGCGTCTTGTTGAGTACTGTTGCAAGTAAGGCAAAAATACCCATACATAACACAGGTACTGTCGTTAAAAGACTCGCCTGTGTACTAGATAAATTTAAGGACTCTTTTAGCGTATCCATTAATGGCCCGATAGATGTTATACCTAAACGTAGGTTAATGGAAACAGCTGCAATGACAAACAATAATATTAAAGTATTTCGATTGTACAAGTTTTTCAATCATTTTTCCCCCAGCCATATTTGGTATAAATTACAATAACTAATATGATACCATTAAGATTAATATACATAAAATATTAATAAAATTAGTTTTACCAACTTTTTTCATATACATGAGGTGTATTAATGGACATTAGACAATTACGTTATTTCCTTGTCATTGCAGATGAAAAACAGATCTCTGCAGCGGCCAAAAAGCTTTATATGTCACAGCCGCCTTTGAGTCAGCAATTGAAAAATTTAGAAACATCAGTCGGAGAAATATTATTTGAAAGAAGCGGAAAATTTCTAGAATTAACTGAGGAAGGAAAGACCTTATACAAGTACGCACTTGAGATTACTCAAATGCTAGAAGAAGCAAAAATTGAAGTGAGAGATGTTGGCAGTGGTGTCGATGGTAAACTTTCTATTGGTATCAACACATTTTCTTTAGCAAATTTAGATACTGTCTTTCATGAATATAAGAAAAAGTATCCTAAAATCACATATAAAATACATCAAAATGAATCATCTCTACTCTGTTATCTATTAAAGCAAAGAGAAGTTGAAATGGCTTTGGTTCGGTTGCCATTAGAGATTGATGATTTTACCTTACATCACTTACACAGTGAATCATTTTATGTTGTTACTTCAACAGATGAACGGTTGTTTGATGAGGAAGTCACCTTAGAAGAAATCAGTCAATATCCACTGGTGTTGCCGAGTATCAAAGGGTTAGGTGTTTACTATTCCATACATGAAGCCTTTTCAAAGGCTAAGATTGAACCCAATGTTATTGCTGAGTTTTCAGATTTGAAATTGATGATGCAGCTTGTATCAAGTAATTTTGGAGTTGCCATCGTTCCAGAATCACTGATTTATTTATATAAAGAGTACCCAGTACATGTCCACAAAATACAAGAAGAAGCCGAGCTCACTGGAGACATCGGCTTAATCTGGTTAAAAGATCATCGGCTTTCAAAAGCAGCTCAAAATTTTATAGAAGTGTTAAATGAATATATTTAAGTGTTGTATATGGCCCAAACGAAATAGCCGACAAATAGGATGAAAATACCAATCCCGATTAAGAGTATAATTAGAAACATATTTTCAAGACTAGGTTCATCTTTTGATGATGTGGGTGTAGAAGATTCGTCTTTAGTTTCCATAGGTAGTTCCTGCTGACTAACTTCAGTAGATTTTGAACGATTTTGGACAAGTAGAAAAATCGAACTAATAATTGCAAGCACAATGAGCACTGGAAATATATAGATGTAATTTTGACTTAAGCGGTTTAAACTACCATGTTCAATAGGAAAACCTGTATTTAAATAAGCAATACTAAGTAGAACAATTGCGATTATGATACAAGTGAGTAAAGTATAGATTATAGGTTTGTTTGTATTACCTTTAAAATAGTTTTTAAACGGCATATAAATTAAAAGTCTTATAATTGGATAGGCACACAATATAAAAATTAGGGCAAGAACAATTTGCATAAGGTAGAACCTCCTAAATGCACTGAATTAATATACTTATACCCTAGTTGAACCGTCTTATACATGGAGGGATCATTATGAAAAAATCATTACCAGGCATGACTTCACTAAGATTGTTGAGAGATTTGATGGACAAGCGTAAGCAAAAGAAAAATGGTGCTTACAGTGAAGAAGTGGATCAAGAAAAGTTAGACCGTAATATCCAAGTGGCAAAAGAGAGATTAGAGGATAGGGATTTGACCATGTGTCAGCGTCAGGAGTATGAAAAAACCCTAGAGCATCTAGTTAGACAAAAGAAATAGGAAAAGAAGCGGTAGAATCGCAGATCGAGTCGGCTATCTGAAAGTGATTCAATACAGCTTTGTGTTGATTGTACCAGTGCTGTTTATTTTATCAGTTACAGAATCATTTATACTGTCGGCCATGATGATTATGATTACAGGCTTCTTAATCTTTATGCCGTATAGTTCATTGGTTGTGCTGGGCCAACAATATTTACCAAACAGAGTCGGGCTAGCCTCCGGAGTCACTTTAGGACTATCAGTCAGTGCAGGTGGCGTGTTCGCACCAGTACTTGGGAAAGTTGCAGATATTTACGGTGTGTCTATGGTGATGACGATTATATTTGTCATCGCATTGATCGCACTCATATTTACTATGATTCTTACAAAAAGTCATAAGAAAGCAGATGTAGAAGGCTTAGTTTAAATAGGGATTATGATAGAGAGGTCAACGGTGAATTGCCGTTGACCTTCAGAGCGTTTTGGGGTCTAACGTCATTTCGGTGTTGACCTTCAGATCGTTCCAGAGTCTAACACCACTTCGCCGTTGACCCTCAAACTTAAAAAATAATCTATTGCTACCACAGATATTTTTATCCTCTAAAAATAACTGAAAAGTTAGAAAATATAATTCAAATCAGTATAATAATGAATAAGGAGCTGATTAAATGACAAAGCGTAATTTTAAGCAGACTGTTTACGTGGATAAGTTTACCGATGGTGTTTTAGATCCGACTCAAGAAATGTCGTACTTTGTTAAGGATAAGGGAACGATTGTTGCAAATACCGCACCGGGTTGTTGGGGACCAATGATTACTCCAGAACTAAAGGGTGGCCACGAAGTAACAAAACCTGTTTTTGTTGAAGGTGCTGAAGTTGGTGATGCGATTGCCATAAAAATTAACTCAATTCGTGTGACATCAACCGTCACTGCTTCTGGTAATGATAAACCAATGGAAGGCCGCTTCAACGGTGATCCGTTTGTTGCTGGTATATGTCCAAATTGTGGTGCGAAGAATCCAAAAACTGTGATAGATGGTATCGGTCAGGGCGCTATTAAGTGTGCGGAATGTGGTGAGGATGTCACTCCGTTTACATTTACGAATGCTTATACTATGGCTTTAGATGACGATAAAACGTTAGGAATCACCTTAAATAAAGATGCTGCTGAGAAAGTTGCTAAAGAATCTAAAAGTTATATGAATACACCTGAGAATTCTATTCAAAATCCTGTAGTTACCTTTGCACCACATGATATTGTCGGCGCGCTTGCACGTGTGATTCCATTTTTAGGTCAACTCGGTACTGTACCGGCATCTCCATTTCCAGATTCACATAATGCTGGTGATTTTGGACAGTTTTTAATCGATGCACCTCATGAATATTCCAAAACCGTTGAGGAACTTGAAGACCGTACGGATGGTCATATGGATATAAATAGGGTGAGAGAAGGGGCAATTATTATTTGTCCTGTAAAAGTTGAAGGTGGTGGTGTGTATTTAGGTGATATGCATGCTATGCAAGGAAACGGTGAAATTGCTGGGCACACTACTGATGTCGCGGGTATTGTTGATCTTAAAGTTAAGGTATTAAAGGATATAAACATTGATGGCCCGATTTTATTACCTTTGGTAGAGGATCTACCACCTGTCGCTAAGCCATTTTCTGATGAGGAGCTACTTAAAGCGGATAAACTAGCCCTACAATGGGGAATTGATAACTTAGAAAAATCTTATCCATTGTCATTTGTTGGTAGTGGTGCAACGCTTAATGATGCAACGTCTAATGGCTTAGAGAGAGCTGCCAAATTACTTGAAATTGATGTGCCAGAAGTGATGAATAGAGCAACCATTACTGGAGCAATTGATATCGGTAGAAACCCAGGTGTGGTGACAGTGACCTTCCTTGTTCCAGTGACTCTACTTGAACAATCAAAACTTGCAGACATCGTACAAAGTTACTATGAATAAAATTAAAACAATTAGAATAGAATCTAGTGACTTTGGTTGGGGTGTATTACCAGATTCAGAAGAACTTCATATCCAGAAAATTACCATTTCAAATAACGGTAGAGTTTGGCTCAGATATTACGGACTAGCAAGTTATTCTGAAAAAAATCCTTGCTTAGCTCAAGAATATTATAAAGTATCGAAGGCAACTGCAGAAAGTATAATGACATTGATAGAGCAAGAGTTCTTATCCACAAATAGTTGTAGTGTTGAAGTGACTGATGTACCTGTCTGGGTCATGGATATTAATTTTGATGATCTTGCTAGAGTTGAGTTATCTGGACCAGTATTTGAAGGACATCGGGACATAAGTAATAAAATAAGGAGACTACTTGGTTTAAAAAAATCTATTCCTGTTCAATTTACCTGAGCCACCTACATCTTAATTTCACACTAAAAATGCTATAATGGGGTAAACATTTCTAGGAGGCACATCACACTATGGAATCTATTACTTTGATGGAAGCATACGCTATTGAAACCTTGAAAGGGAATGGCGTTGATAATGAAACAATTATTAACAATATTAAAGCTGGAGAAATAGAAGACTTTAAAGCAATCAAAGAGAATATGGACTTTGATGCTTTGGTTGAATTGAGTAAGAATGTTGATTTTGATTCTATCGTCAACGACGGTTACAAGGTTAAATTCTTAACATTCAACGGATTAAAAAATCTAATCAAAATGAAGTTTGGTAAATTTGCAGATGAAGATTACCAAGTCGATGAGTTCACTATTTCTGGTCTGGAACTAAGTAAAGACCAAGTGGCAGACTTAGAAAATGTACTTTCTGCAAACTGGGTATTGTCAAATGAACCTGGTGGCGTCACTGTAAAACCGAATAAGTAATATCTTTTATAATTTTTAGAAAATTACCTTGCAATGTGTAAATATTTAAATTATGATGAAATTGTGAAAAATTCTAAAAGGAGGTAAGGCATTATGAAATTAAGAACGAATGAACCATTATTAATTTCACAAAAACATATGCAAACCTCTGTATTTTACATTTTATAAAGGTAATTTCTAGAACTATAAATATATGAAATAGAGAGGAGACCCCTCTCTATTTTTATGCAGTTTTTTAGCGTGCACAATAATAGTGCGCGCTTTTTTTGTCAAGAGAGGGTGTAAGTGATTTAAACAGAGGGATATTTGGGGGTACAAATTATGTTTAGTTACATCAAGAAAATTGGCTGGTACATTCGGGAGAACAAAAAACGATACATTGTTATTTTTGTATTACTAATGATGTCAAATTTACTCGACATCATTCCCCCGCAATTGATCGGCCGAACAATTGATCTTATTAACAACGACACAATGACACAAACATTAATGTGGCAAATTATCATTGTTTTCTTATTAGTCATTATTTTATCTTATGCTGGTACTTATTTCTGGGGCTTTCTCTTATTTGAAGGTGCCATAAAAATTGAAAATATTTTAAGAAGTCGTTTAATGAAGAAATTCCTCGCATTTTCTCCAAGTTTTTATGAGAAGAATAAGACCGGAGATTTGATGGCGAAATCAACTAATGACTTGAAGACGATATACATGTCGACAGGCTTTGGTGTCATTACTTTACTCGATGCTACGACTTTCTTACTAACGATCGTCTTAGTGATGGGCTTTAGCATCAGTTGGCCACTGACATTTTTTGCGCTCTTGCCTTTACCATTATTAGCGATTTTAGAACAACGTCTTGGAAAGAAAATAAATAAGAATCATAAGACCGCACAAGAATCCTTTGGCGTTATGAATGATGCAGTCTTAGAAGTAGTGGAAGGTGTCCGCTTAACACGAAGTTACGTTCAAGAGACACAAGAAGCGGGACGTTTTCATCAGTTGACGGAAAATTATTTAAAGAAGTATATGAAAGTGGAAAAACTAGATGCTTTCTTTCAGCCGTTAACGATTTTAGTAGTCTCACTCAGCATAGCGATTTCATTTGGTTACGGTGCAGTCTTGGTTAATAATGGATCCATTTCTGTTGGCCAGCTCATTACCTTTAACGTCTATTTAAATATGCTAATTTGGCCAATGTATGCACTTGGTATGTTGTTTAATGTAATGGAGCGAGGAAATGCTTCTTACGACCGTATCCAACAAGTTTTAGATGAAAAAGATGTACTCGACTACGAAGGAATGAAAGTGGTTGAAACGCCAGAGTTTAGTTTTAATAATGTTACTTTTAAATATCCGCTATCAAAGCATAACAATTTAGAAGATATAACAGTCGAGCTTAACAAGGGAGAAACACTTGGTGTTGTTGGTAAGACTGGCAGTGGGAAGTCGACTTTTATTAAACAATTACTAAGAATTTACCCTGAAGGTAGTGGGGATCTAATTATTGATGGTTTAAATGTCTCAGAACTCGACAGAGATAAGTTAAGAGATAAGCTCGGTTACGTTTCCCAGGAAAACATACTGTTTTCAAGAACTGTAAAGGAAAATATTCTCTTTGGTAAACCAGATGCCACTTATGAGGAATTACAACAGGCGATTGAGTTAAGTGCTTTTGATGAAGATCTTAAACGCATGCCAGATGGTCTAGATACGCTTGTTGGGGAGAAAGGGGTCTCCTTAAGTGGAGGACAAAAACAGAGAATTTCAATTGCGAGAAGTTTGATTAAGAATCCAGATATCTTAATTTTGGACGACGCCTTAAGTGCAGTGGATGCAAGAACTGAGCAAAGAATTATCAATCACATTCGAGAGAAACGTCAAGGAAAAACAACCATTATCGTGACGCATCGATTGTCAGCTGTCCACCATGCGGATAAAATTATCGTCCTTGAAAATGGACGTTTAGCACAAGAAGGTACGCATGAAGAATTGTCTAAAAGAGAAGGATGGTATAAGGAACAAAACCAATACTACATCAAAGGGGGTGTCTGAGGAATGACTGAACTAAAACGATTATTTCCATATATTTTAAGCTTTAAAGGTATCTTTTTTTCTGGTGTCATATTGATGATAATGATGACAGCTTTTGAATTAGTCGGTCCATTGATTGCAGCGAGAATTATTGACGAACATATAAAATTAGGAGAAGGCAATATTATTTTAGAGCCGATTTTATATTTAATTGCACTTTTCATGGGCTTGAAGATTATCCATGCAATCACCACATTTTTTGCACAGATTTTACTAGCGACAGCCGGTTCTAAAGCCATTAAAAAGATGAGAAAAGAAGTCTTCGGTCACGTCCAACGCCTACCGATTAAATATTTTGATAACCTACCAGCAGGTAAGGTGGTCGCACGCATTACGAACGATACTGAATCGATTTTAGAACTGTTCACATCGGTGATTCCGATGTTTATGGCAAGTATCTTAACGATCGGTAGTATCGTGACGGTTGTATTTTTCATCAACACTTGGACAGGTATAGTCATGCTCATATTTATGCCGATTATTATTGTTTGGGGCATGCTTTATAAAAAATATTCCAATGAGAACAACCACATCAGACGAGAGAAGAACAGTGAAATGAATGCCATGATTAATGAATCCATCAACGGCATGCCGATTATTCAAGTTTTCAATCGTCAATTGCAAATCGCTGATGAATTTGAAGCGATTAATGATGACTACTACAAGAGTACAAAAGGTCTAATACAACTCGAAAGTTTAACTGGTGATAACTTAGCAAATAACATTCGATCGATCGTTTTCGCCATACTCGTCTATATATTCGCATCAGTTTACTTAAGCGAATCAACAGCTTTAACAGTGGGGACGATGTATCTCTTAGTTGATTATATAACGCGGTTCTTTAACCCCTTATTCAATATCGTTAATCAGCTAAGTGTTTTCGAACAAGCTCGAGTAGCTGCTAACAAAGTATTTGAATTATTGGACGCTGAAGTTGAAGAAAATACAGGCGACAACTTAGAGGAATTTAAAGGGAACATTCACTTTAAAAATGTGAACTTCTCCTACGATGGCAAAAGGGATGTACTAAAAAATATTAATATCGATGTGAGTCAAGGAGAAACAGTCGCCTTAGTCGGTCACACTGGATCAGGGAAAAGCTCCATAATTAATCTATTGATGAGATTTTACGACCCAACTTCAGGCGGTATTTACTTTGATGATAGAAATACTATCGATATCGATAAAAAATCACTCCGTAAGTTTATGTCCATCGTTCTACAAGATCCATTTATTTATAGTGGATCGCTCTTGTACAACATTCGTTTGAATAATGAGGACATTAGTGAAGAAAGTGCTAAGAAAGCATTAATTGATGTTGGAGGAGAGAATCTTTTAAGTAAATTAGATAATGGTATTCACTCTGAATTGACAGAACGCGGGGCAACACTATCGCTCGGAGAAAGGCAGCTTATATCTTTTGCACGTGCATTAGCTTTCAATCCACAAGTACTTGTTTTAGATGAAGCAACGAGTAACATAGACTCAGAAACAGAACAGATGATTCAATATGCCATGAAGGTCGTGAGTCACAACAGAACAACCTTTATTATTGCGCATAGACTATCAACGATTCAACACGCAGATCAGATCATTTTACTGGATAACGGGGTAATCAAAGAGCGAGGTAATCATAGCGCACTCATTCAGCAACAAGGGACCTATAGCAAAATGTATGAAATGCAGATGGGGTAAAAGAAAAACCATGGGGAGATTATTTTCTCCCCATGGTTTTTCAATACATATGTTTAACAGGTTAGACATATTGCCCGAGACCTACTTATAAATCAAATCATGATGTGAGTCTTTCATTAAGCCTTTTTATTACCTTTTAATAAGTTAAAGATAAATGAAACGACTAGAATTAGGATAATCGCACCAGCTAATGTACCAATGATGCTCATTCCGCCTAGAGTGGGTCCGAAGTCTAAACCAATTGCATTACCGATAGATGCACCGATAAGGCCTGCAATAATGTTACCGATAATACCGAACGGTACGTCTTTACTTATGATTAGACCAGCTAACCAACCGAGAATACCGCCAACTATTAATGTCCATAGCCAACCCATAACTAAATTCCTCCTATAAAAAAAGATAAAAACTGTTTCTAGTCATATATTTCCAATATCAAAGACTTGTAAACATTTCTTTGAATTATGAAGTGAATTTATTGTTAAGTCGTAAAATAAAGTACAGTCCTAGAGCGAGTGTCGCACTTGTTGCACTAATCCAATATATTGAACTGTACCCAATGAACTCTGCAACGAGTCCGAATGTCATTGCACCGAGCCCAACACCTAAATCAAAAGCAGAGAAGAAGGTCGCATTAGCCATACCTCTTTTTTCTGGAGGTGTTGTATTGATTGCTGATGCTTGTAAGGCGGGTTGAATCGTTCCAAAGCCTAATCCATAGAATATAGCCCCTATATATAGGAACATCTCGTTTTGTAAAATAGCTAAGAAGATTAAGCCGATAATAATCATTGCTGAACCTGGTATAAAGACAATAGCCAAACCACGTCGATCATAGATGCGTCCTGCGAATAATCGTGTTGCGACTAAGGAAATTGCATATATGACAAAATATAGCTGTATGGCATATGAAGGTAGACCTTGTTGGAATGAATAAGCTGGTAGAAATGTTGCGATTCCACCGAATGTAAATGTAATAAAAAACAGTAGGGATGAAGCGGGTAAGGCACGTTTTTCAAAGAACTTCATGCGTTCTTTTGGTAGAGTTTTTCCTTCGTAATCTGTTTTTGTTACTGGTGCAGCCTTTTTGTATTTGATATTTAAAGCCAAAATTAAGGCAAGCAGTGTTAAGGAACCACAGATCATAAATAAGGTAGAGAACTCAATATGATTGACTAAAAATAGACCGAATGCAGGCCCGATCGCTAGTGCAAGGTTACCACTTAAACCGAAGTAACCTAAGCCTTCACCCCGACGTTCTTTAGGTACAAGGTCAGACGCGATAGTACCAGATGCAGTATTGGATAATCCCCATCCCACACCTTGAACAATCCTCACTATGACTAAGAGTAGAATCGTGGTGCTGATTGCGAGCGAATACAAAGAAATAACAAGGATCAACAGTCCACCTAGAAAGACTGGCGCACGTCCACTTGTATCCAATAAGTTACCGCCAAAGGGCCTGATCATTAGGGCAGAAAAAGTAAAGATACCTACAATTAAGCCAACCCACGTATTTGAGTTACTAATTTCCTGAACGTAAAGTGGCAACGTAGGTAAGGTCATTTGAAAAGATGTAAATATAAAGAAGTTTGCAAATACAATGATGATAAAATCACGAGTCCAAATTCTTGGCTTATCATTTGTCATATTAAACCTTCTATTCTAATTTAAAGTTAATTTTCTTATTAACTACATAGTTTACACTAATGGATGAATGATTACATCCGACTAGATACTGATTCTAATATTTAAATGGGGTCTGATATGATATTATAAGAAAATAACAGATTTTCAGGGAGAATGACCAGTGAATTTACTAATGATTGATAACTATGATTCCTTTACATATAATCTGGTACACTATATGGAAAGTAACCCCTATGGTGTTGGTGTAAAAGTGGTCCGACCAGATGAACTTTCTACATATAATATGGCGGATAATAATATTATTGGTGTTGTCATATCACCGGGTCCATCACATCCAACAGATCGTCCGGAAGTATTGGACTTTATTAAAAAATATTTTACGACCCAACCGATATTTGGTATTTGTCTCGGGCATCAAATGCTCTGGCATTTAGCGGGTGGAGAAGTATCTCACGGGAAACGCCCGATTCACGGACACGCGCACCCGGTCTATCACAATGAAAAAGATATTTACGCTAATATCCCATCACCTGTGATTGGCTGTAGGTACCACTCTTTAAGTTGTTACGGACAAGTTAATGACTACGATATTGTTGGACAGACTGAAGATGGCATCAATATGGCAATCCGTCATAAAACCTATCCCGTTTTTGGCGTGCAATATCATCCAGAGGCAATATTGTCTGAACACGGCAGAGCCCAGGTCAATAACTTTATTAGAATTGCAGTGGAGGAAAGTCAAGGATGAGAGCACATACAAAATTCAAAAAAGACGGTGTTGTGGAAGAGTACTTTTTCACTTCACCAATTGAAGTGATTCAAGCACCGACATCTTTTGATACAGCTGTTAACCATGCTAAAGCAATGCAGGAAAAAGGTTACTACGCAGTGATCGGAGTCACATATGAAAAGGACGAATACTTTGTTGGAATCTTTGATGCCCCTGTATCTTATGAGACTTTTTTACAAGGTGAAAAACCAGGACGCTTTACAATGACCGAACCAAGACTCAGTGAAAGTAGGGAAGAAGTAGAAAGTAACATTGAAGCAGTAAGAAATTATATACTGGATGGTCATACCTACCAAGTGAACTATACGACGAGATTGTATGGAGATTTCAGTGGGGATAGCCACCAGCTATTCTTAAAACTTACAAGCGGCAATAACGGAGATTACGCCATGTATGTCGATTTAGATGGCAAAGAAATTCTTAGTGTCTCCCCCGAATTATTCTTTGAAATAGATCCTAACCGAACCATACGCACAAAACCGATGAAGGGAACAGCACCGACATTTGAAGACCAAGAGGAAGACAATGAAAGCTATCAGTTTTTACGGCATTCAAAGAAAGACCAGGCTGAAAATGTAATGATTGTTGATCTTTTAAGAAATGATATCTCAAGAATTGCCAAAAAGAACACAGTAGAGGCAACCGAACTGTTTACAATCGAGAAGTACCGAACGGTCTACCAGATGATATCGGTTGTAGAAGCAAAAGTAAGAGACGACGTTCAGCTCAGTGATACTTTTGACGCGCTCTTTCCTTGTGGTTCGATTACTGGCGCACCGAAAATAATGACCATGGATATTATTTCTGAACTAGAAAAAACGCCACGAGGATACTATTGTGGTGCACTCGGTATACTTTACCCGGACCAATCCATGATCTTCAACGTACCCATTCGTACTATGGTGATTGAAGACGGTAACTACACATATGGTGCTGGGGGCGGCATTACCTATGACTCAAATCCGAGCGGAGAGTTCGAAGAAATTCTCCATAAGACATCATTCCTAAAACAAGGCCAATATGCTTTGATAGAATCGATGCGACTAGAAAAAGGAAATATCAAACGTTTAGCACTACACCTCAAGCGCTTAAAAACAAGTGCGGATTACTTTAACTACCCACTTGACGATGTTCAAAATGAACTTCAAAATTATATAGAAGATAAAGAACTCCACACTGGTGTGTACAAGCTACGCCTAACTTTGGATCACACTGGTGTGATGAATATTAGCCACCAAGAAATTGAACCGCTTCATATAATGACAGCGTGTTTATCGACTAAAATCATGTGTGCACCAGAGGACTTCACCAGCCACAAAACGACGGTCAGACATCAATATAATAGTGAATCAAATGATTGTGATCTCGTTTTGTATTATAATGATAATCTAGATGCCACAGAATTTAATATAGGTAATCTTGTCGTAGAAGAAAACGGGGTGTTGACGACACCTGTTTTAAGACCTGAGTTATTAAATGGTGTCATGAGACAGTCTTTATTGACAGAAGGAGTGCTCATAGAGCGAGACTATTCTGTTGAAACTTTGAAAAAGAAATATCAAAGTAATGAAGTTAAACTATATATGATAAATAGTGTTAGAGAATGGGTGGCTGTAACACTAGAAGGATAGAGGTGGCTTATGTTTACACTAATTTTAGCGATTTTAGTCATCGCGATTGTTGTCGTGACACACTTTATTGTCACGTATCTATTAAAAAATAATATTATTATTGTCGGTGTAACCCTTGGATTTGTCGGCGTAATTATTGCGATTGTTGTCTTCGGTATGGCGATGGGCAACTTTACGGAGTACGTTGCCGGTGAGTTAGAGTTCTTTTACCGATAAGGAGTGGAAAAATAAATGATTTTTGCAAACGGAGATACGGCAATTACATGCCAGATTGAACCTACTGAAGTAGAGCGTCTCTTAGCTACATATAAAAAAGACGGTAAGCTAACAGATAGCCCTTATATTACAGCGGTTCAGTTTACAAATAATACGGTGACATTCCATTACGAACCAATTGAAGTGATGGAAAATGAAAACACAATAGAACCCTCTACCTTCGTAACAACGATTGTGAAATCTGTGTTGAACCGTGAGAGTGAGGTAAAGTAAGATGAGTCTAATTATAAAGAAAAGCGGCCTATTAACGATTCTTCAAACTGTTAAAAAGACCGAAATCAACAAAGAGAATAACGAATACAACGGTGCGGTCGATCGACTATCACCCATGCTCGCTAATAAATTAGTCGGCAATGATATCGATGAGCCGACGATTGAAATGTCAGGTCAACCTGGTGTGATTCAGTTTACTGAACCAACAATTTTTGCATATTCGGGCGGAGAGTTCGAGGGCTCAATTAACGATGAAGATATTCATCCCAATCGTATTTATCATGTTGACCGTGGGGATGTTTTATCGTTTCATGAATCATCAAGAGGTTGCCGTATTTACTTAGCGGTCGCTGGCGGATTGGCTGCAGAAGCCTCCAATGTATTAAAATCGGGTGACGAACTGATTATGCGTCGTGATTATAGTACGCTTCATGATGAAATTTTCCATATGATGTCTAACAAGCGTAAAGTGGGCTGGGGCATTGCGGTGTACTCATTAGTAGAAGTATATCTTTCAGATACTTATCACATCGTTAAGAGACCTGATGTTCCGGATTCTGTGTATGACATGCTCGAAGAAAAAGAATATGAAGTAATTCATGAAGATAATCGTGTCAATCTTGTCTTGAAGGGACAGATTCTTGAGGACTTTGATCAGACAGGCGAACAACCAGGTGTGCTTGGTGGTGTCTATATTAAAGACGAGACTCCAATCATCGCCCTTAACGATTTTAACAGCCAGACGGATTTAACTCATATTGGAACGATTCCGAGTTATCACATGCATAAGCTAGGTCAAAAACGTCCGGGATCTAAGATTAAATTTAAAACTGTAGACATTGATGATGCGCATGCGGAAATGTATGGACATCACCTTTGGGTAAACAGTTTATTTAAAGCAATTGATTACAAAATTTCAAAAGAATTAGTGAAAGAAAAGATGTAGCGAGGATCTCTTTTTAAGTGGACCGAATGAATTATCGGGCTTAAAAAGAGATTTTTTCTTGGAATCTTTGAGCCAAAGTTTAACAAAGATACTCGGTTTTAATGTATAATATAGCAGATAAATATTTTGACCGTAAGTACATATATAAATGTAGGACTGATAATGTATGGAAGCTATTTTAAAAGAATACTTCGGCTATGACTCATTTAGGTATGGCCAAAAAGAAATAATAGAAAATGTGTTATCTGGAGACAACGCCTTAGGTATCTTACCAACCGGCTCTGGTAAGTCTTTATGCTATCAAGTACCAGGCTTGATGTTCGGCGGTACGACACTTGTGATTTCACCCTTGATTTCCCTGATGCAAGACCAAGTCGATGCCTTAAAAAAACGTGGAATTAATGCAGAGTGTATCAACTCTACCATGTCTAAAGTGGATTTAAATCGAGTGATGGATCGTATGATGAACGGTGACCTTCAGTTCTTATATGTTGCCCCAGAACGCTTTAATAATGAAGCGTTTAGAGCAGCAGTTGTAAACACAGAAATACCCTTTGTTGCTTTTGATGAGGCCCACTGTATCTCTAAGTGGGGACATGACTTTAGACCAAGCTATCAGAGCATTATTCCCGAATTAAAGGGACTCTTACCAGACGCGCAAATCGTTGCAGTCACAGCGACAGCGACTGAAGAAGTTGAACATAATATCCAAGAATTATTAGATATTGATAATCATGCAGTCTTTAAGACAAGTGTTAAAAGAGAGAATCTCATCTTGTCCGTGAATCCAACCTACCAAAGAGAGCAGTTTATACTGTCATATATCCAAAATCATATTGATGCCTCAGGTATTGTATATGTATCAACCCGTGCAGAGGTAGAGAAACTTTCTGAGTACTTAAATGAATACGATATTGAAAATGTCATTTACCACGGTGGACTAGGTAAAAAAGAACGCAGTATTAACCAACAGAAGTTTGTCTCTGACGAAGTTAAAATTGTCATTGCAACAAACGCTTTCGGTATGGGGATTGATAAGCCAGATATCCGTTACATCATTCACTTTAACTTACCTGGTGACCTTGAAAGTTACTACCAGGAAATTGGGCGTGCCGGTCGTGATGGCTTAGACAGTGAATGTATCTTGCTATCGACTCAGCGAGATGTAAACTTACAGCAGTTCTTCATCGACAGAGCGACGGCGAGTGAACAGTACAAGGACCATATGAGAGAAAAATTAGACTTAATGATCCAGTACAATAAAACGAATAAATGTTTGAGCAGTTTTATCGTTAAATATTTTAATGAAAACGAGTATGTTGAAGCCTGTGGTCAATGTTCAAGTTGCCTATCTAAAAAAAGAACAGAACCGATGACTACTGAAGCAAAACTGATTTTGGGTCTAATTCAGAATTTAGATGGGAAGCTTTCAAAAGAGCTCGTCATCCAAGTGATGAGAGGCGAACACGCGGACAATATCCTAAGCCGTGGACTAGACAAAGAAGAAAATTTCGGTGTGCTTGATTCATTCAGAACAAGTGAAGTCAATCACTTAGTTGAAGAATTAATAATGAGAGGCTACGTTCATTACACCAACCACAAGATGTACTTAATAGATAAAAGCCTAGACATATTAAATCATAAAGTAAAACTCTATACCGTACCTTACCGAAAAGAATATAACGAACGCGTCAATGTTTCGACAGACTCTTCTCCAAACGAAGTGCTATACGATAGACTCATTTCGACGCGTAAGACACTCGCAGAAAAACATAAGCTAGATGAAGATGCGATCTTTACTGACCAAATTCTTAAAGAATTCGCCAAGAAGATGCCACAAACTAAGCAAGATATGATGCATATTCAAGGGGTTGGAAACTATAAACTCAAACACTACTGCCCATACTTCTTAGAAGAAATCCAACAACACGATAGCCAGCAAGTGTAGTGAAGTAAATTAACTTATAAAGGGACTGCAATGGATGATTGTAGCCCTTTTTGGGTTGTGGAAGGTTGTTGGTGGAGCTCCGCTTCGAAAGGAAAACGAAGCAGAGGTACTGGTGGAGCTCCGCTTCGAAAGGAAAACGAAGCAGAGGTGCTGGTGGAGCTCCGCTTCGAAAGGAAAACGAGGCTGAGGTAATGCTGGAGCTCCGCTTCGAAAGGAAAACGAAGTGGAGGTACTGGTGGAGCTCCTCTTCGAAATGAAAACGAAGCGGAGGTAATGATGGAGCTCCGCTTCGAAACCAAAACGAAGCAGAGGTAATGATGGAGCTCCGCTTCGAAAGGAAAACGAAGCAGAGGTAATGATGGAGCTCCGCTTCGAAACCAAAACGAGGCTGAGGTAATGCTGGAGCTCCGCTTCGAAATGAAAACGAAGCGGAGGTACTGGTGGAGCTCCTCTTCGAAAGGAAAACGAAGCAGAGGTAATGGTCGAGTTCCGCTTCGAAAGGAAAACGAAGCAGAGGTAATGATGGAGCTCCGCTTCGAAAGTAAAACGAAGCAGAGGTACTGGTGGAGCTCCGCTTCGAAACAAAAACGAAGCAGAGGTAATGATGGGGCCCCACCCAATACAAAAACTACGCAGCCTTTTGGTCTCCATCACCAAAGACTGCGTAGTATGTGCTTTTATAGATAATATAAAATTTACTTCTTACCTGCGATTTTCAAACGTTCTCGCCTCGGTGGTCTATTCTTCATGTACATATAGTAACTTGCTGAGAAGATAATGATGTAACCGAGTATAGACAAGGCATCAGGAATTTCGTTAAAGACGATGATACTAAATAATGCGGTAAAGAGAATCGTCGAGTAGAAGAAGATTGAGATTTCTTTAGCAGGTGCAAAGCTATAAGCAATCGTGAGTCCGAATTGACCAATCGCCGCAAATATACCGGACAGAATTAAAAACCAAAACTGACTGGCTGTCATTGCTTCATACTGGAAAATCATAAACGGCACGAGGGCAACGGTTGAAAAGAATGAAAAGTAAAATACTACGGTATAGAATTTTTCTCTACTTCCGAGCAATCTGAGCACAGTGTAGGCACCAGCTGCAAAGATTGCCCCTAAAACACCTAGTAGCGCGAAATATGTATCACTTGAGAACGACGGTTTGATAATAAATACCGCACCAATTAAAGCGATGATGATTGAAATCATCTGGAAACGTCTAATATGTTCTTTTAAGAAAATCGCACATAGGATAATCGTAAAGAATGGACTGAGTTTATTTAAGATGTCCGCATCACTTAACACCATTCTATCAATGGTAAAGAAGTTAAGTAATACCCCAGCAAGGCCTAGAGCGGAGCGTAAGAGTAACCAACCTTGGTTTTCCTTTTTACCAAAGAGTCGTTCGCGATTATATATCACAAGGACTAAGGCAATCATCATCGAGATAAAGTTTCTAAAAAAAGCTTTCTGAACAGTAGGTAGATCGCCTGCATATTTTACAAATAAAGACATCAAACTGAAACCGAGTGATGAAATAATTAGGGCAAGAATACCTTTAACTACATTATTCATTTACAACACTCCAAAAAAATTTGTACGTTAATTTCAACTTCTTGACTCCATTAAATTTCGCAAAAATAAATTTAAAAAAATAATATGATTTGTCATGACACACCCACCGTGACTTAGGGCGATTTATGACTCAATAAAGGGCGTGAAATTTTAATTTCAGGGAGTTTTTTACATTGCAATCAATTTTCTAATATGAGATTATAGAACATGTTAAATCATATATATTGTGGTTTAAATTTTAAGTAAACACTATATGTAGTATTGATTAAAAATAAATGAACGAATCACTTGAATAGAACATACGTTCTGTTTTATGATGTAATTGAATGGAGATGACAAAGTGATTATTGCTTATTATTCAATGACAGGTAATATCCGTCGCTTCTTAAATGGTATAGACATTCCAGACACCTATGAATTATATCAAATAACAGCTGATAATGTCAGAGAGAAAATCGGTGATCGTTTTATCCTGGTTACACCGACATACGGTTTTGGTGCAGTACCCGATATTGTAAGTAATTTCTTAAAAGTGAACGCTGAAAAAATGTTTGCAGTTGCCTCAAGTGGCAACCGAAACTGGGGTAGAAATTTTGCACGAGCAGGCGAATATATCAGTGATGACTATAATGTACCACTTTTAATGAAGTTTGAGTTGCATGGTAGTCCAGAACAAAGAGAACAATTTTTAGTTGAATTAGAAAGGGCAGGGGAATTGCATGAAAGTATTAGATGAGAAAACATACAATCACGTTGAGTTAAATAACGAAGTCACTAAAAGAGACGAGACGGGTTTTTACAAACTAGAAAAAGATTTAGAAGCACTTGAAGTCTTCATGGAAGAAGTGGAAAGTAAAACCATACATTTCGATTCTGAGCTTGAAAGATTGCACTACCTTGTTGAGAACGACTTTTACTATGATCTTTTTAAAGAATATGATGAAGCAGGCTTAACTGAAATTATTGACCACGCGAATAGCATTGATTTCAAATTTAAGAGCTATATGGCGGCAAGCAAATTCTTTAAAGATTACACTTTAAAAACAAATGATAAGAAACAATATTTAGAAGATTACAGACAACACGTTGTGATTGTCAGCTTATACTTAGCAAAAGGAAACATTAAAACAGCTAAAACATTCATTACTTCAATGATGGAGCAGCGCTACCAACCTGCAACACCAACTTTCTTAAACGCAGGACGTGCACGTCGTGGTGAAATGGTTTCATGCTTCTTATTAGAAGTAGATGACTCATTAAACTCTATTAACTACATCGATTCAACTGCAAAGCAGTTAAGTAAAATCGGTGGTGGGGTTGCCATTAACCTTTCAAAACTACGCGCACGTGGTGAGGCAATCAAGGGTATAGAAGGCGTCGCTAAAGGTGTATTACCAGTAGCGAAATCTCTAGAAGGTGGCTTTTCTTATGCCGATCAGCTTGGACAACGTCCAGGTGCTGGTGCAGTATACTTAAACATTTTCCACTATGACCTACCTGAATTCCTTGATACTAAAAAGGTAAACGCAGATGAAGATATCCGTCTTGCAACAATTTCAACAGGTCTAGTCGTGCCATCTAAATTCTTTGAACTCGCACGTGATAACAAACCATTTAATACTTTTGCACCACACACAGTGGAAAGAGAATATGGTGTTGCACTTGATGATATGGATATGGATGAGATGTACGATGAGCTTGTGAAAAATGATAAGGTTAAAAAACGCGAATTTGATGCACGTGATATGTTAAACACGATTGCTCAAACTCAATTACAGTCTGGTTATCCATACCTAATGTTTAAAGACAATGCCAACAAAGTACACCCACTTGGAGATATTGGTGACATTAAGATTTCTAACTTATGTACTGAAATTTTCCAACTTCAAGAGACTTCTGTCATTAATGACTACGGTGTTGAAGATGAAATCAAACGTGATATTTCATGTAACCTAGGTTCTATGAATATTGCTAACGTTATGGATTCAGGTAAGGTAAAAGAAACAGTACATGAAGGTATTGAAGCTCTTACACTCGTCAGTGATGATACTTCAATCGCTAACGCACCAGGTGTTAAGAAAGCGAACGAAGAATTGCACTCAGTTGGACTTGGTGCTATGAACTTACACGGCTACCTTGCTAAGAACAAGATTGGTTATGAGTCAGAAGAAGCAAGAGACTTTGCAAACATCTTCTTTATGCTGTTGAACTACTACTCAATCGAAAAATCAATGATGATCGCAAAAGAACGCGGTGTAACATTCAAAGACTTCGATCGTTCTGACTATGCAAACGGTAAGTACTTTAAACGCTATACAGCTGAAGATATTACACCACAGTTTGGAAAGGTAGCTGACCTATTCGATCACATTCACATTCCGACTAAGGACGACTGGGCAAACCTTCAAAAAGAAGTTGAAGCGAATGGCTTATACCATGCTTATCGCCTAGCGATTGCACCAACACAAAGTATTTCTTACGTTCAGAATGCGACAAGTTCTGTAATGCCAATCGTTGATATGATTGAACGTAGAACTTACGGTAACTCAGAGACGTTCTACCCAATGCCATTCTTATCTAAGGAAACAATGTGGTATTACAAGAGTGCCTTTAATACAGATCAAATGAAATTAATCGATATGATTGCAACAATCCAACAGCACGTTGACCAAGGAATCAGTACGATTCTTTACGTGAACTCAGAAATCTCTACTAGAGAATTATCTAAGTACTATATTTATGCACACCACAAAGGATTGAAATCACTCTACTACACGAGAAACAAATTACTCAGTGTTGAAGAATGTACAAGTTGTGCAGTATAAAGGAGAATGAACTATGAAAGCTGTTAACTGGAACAGAGAAGAGGATATGACAAATATATTCTGGCGTCAAAATATCTCACAAATGTGGGTAGAAACAGAATTTAAAGTATCTAAAGACTTAGCATCATGGGCAACCTTGTCCGATGACGAGAAAGATACATTCAAGAAAGTCCTCGCTGGACTGACAGGCCTGGATACACATCAAGCAGATGACGGCATGCCACTAATCATGCTTCATACTCCAGATTTACGTAAAAAAGCAGTATATTCTTTCATGGGAATGATGGAGCAAGTTCACGCGAAATCATATTCTCATATCTTTACAACACTGCTACCGACTAGGGAAACTGATGATTTACTAGACGAGTGGGTTGTTAATAATAAGCATCTGACTTTTAAAGCAGACAAAATTGTCACAAACTATCATAAGTTACTCGATAAGAACCCGTCATTGTATGATCAGTACATGGCGAGAGTCTCATCAGTGTTCCTTGAGTCATTCTTGTTCTACTCAGGCTTTTACTACCCGCTTTATTTAGCTGGTAATGGCCGTATGACAACAAGTGGTGAAATTATCCGTAAAATTTTACTTGATGAATCAATCCACGGTGTCTTCACTGGCTTAGATGCCCAAGTACTAAAAGCTGAGCTGAGTCAGGAAGAACAGGACCGTGCAGATAAGGAAATGTATAAACTACTTGATGAGCTGTATGCTAACGAAGTTGAATATACAAAAGATCTTTACGATAAAATCGGCTTAACTGATGATGTTTTAAATTACTTACAATATAATGCAAACAAAGCATTATCAAACTTAGGATTTGAACCTTACTTTGAAGAAAAAGGATTCAATCCAATCATTGAAAATGCTTTAGATACAACAACGAAGAACCACGATTTCTTCAGTGTTAAAGGTGACGGCTATGTTCTTGCGTTAAATGTTGAAGCATTAAAAGATGAAGATTTTATTTTTGAAGACTAGTTATAGTAACACGCTTGATGTTTATCACATCAAGCGTGTTTATTCATTTAGTCATAAAATATTCATTTCAGTATCATTGATGAGCAAAATGATAATGTAAAATGATATTTGAATGTAAAATAGAAATGATGTATAACTATGAAACTAAAAGGAAGCTTTTTATCAGTAATCTTATTATTATCTTTAACTCTGGCTGCATGTTCAGATGGAGAATCGTCAGAACACGGTGATCATGGAGATATGAATCACGATCACGCATCTAGTGATGAAGTGAGGTCACTTGAAGTTGATTTACAAACACCTGAAAGCATCACTGCTGGTAAAGAAGTTGAATTTACAGCTCATGTGTCATCGAATGAGGAAGACGTTACAGATGCGGATGCTGTCATGTTTGAAATCATTCAAGGTGAGGAATCATTAGAAATGATTGATGTTGAACATAGTGAAAATGGTGAATATGTACTACCATATACATTTGAAGAACCGGGTGAATACAAAGTCATTTCTCACGTTGATGCCTACCAATTACATACTATGCCAGAAGAAACGGTAACAGTAGAGTAGTATGATATTATAGTAGTATCAAGATAGTCAGTTCTAGGAGGATATTATGGATTTAACAAATAAAACTTATATCGTATCGGGTGCAACAACTTATCTCGGTAGAGAGGTTGCGCTGGAATTGGCGACAAAAAATGCAAACATTATTCTAGCTGGATTGGATTATAGCGAGCTAGAAGATGTAAAAGCAACACTCAGCGATACTACTGGCGAACATGAAATTGTTTTATTAGAACAGTCTAAAGAAATTGATTGGCTGGATGTTGTCCAAAAAATTGAGGATAGCTATGAGTCGCTAAATGGTATTATTCTAGTGCATTCAATCTTTACGGATGACAAAACAGTCTACAATGTTAGCTTTAATGAATTTAGTGAGGTCATGTATGAACATGTTTGGGGAACGTACCTCGGTATTAGAACCCTGAGACCACTACTCAAAAATGAAAATGATGCAAAAATCATCAATGTCATTGAACCTTCTTTTGAAGAAGTTTTCGAAAGAAACCTGTACTACACAGTAACAGGCGCAATTGAAGCTCTGACACATTCGACAGCAATTGAGCTTAGTCGTGAAGATGTAGATGTTTATGCCTTAAGCTATCGCCCGACTTATAAGACAACAGAAGAAGAACGTGCCAATCAAAAAGCAATCAAAAAAATTAAAGCAATTATCGACCACGATAAAGATATTCCAACAGGAGAAACAATCATTATCTCTTAAGATTAGCTTTATTTTAATAATCACACTTATATCTTTTAAGAGTAAGTGTGATTTTTCATATTACAATGGGCTGGCTAGGAAAAATACGTCAGGCTATGTATAATTGCAAACAAGACTAAAAAACGATAGTGATTTAAGTACGAATTTATGATGAGGAGCTTAGTATGGAATTTAAAAAGTTATACTTATTAGTGATATCAGGCCTTATATTATTACTTGCAGCATGTAATGATAATTCCGAAGAAACTGCACCAGCTGAAGAACCTGAAGCGGAAACCGAAGAAACAAACAACGAAGCAACAGAGTCTGAAGAAGAACAAGAGGAGGAAGCGAGTTCTCCGGAGAACATCGCCTACAAAAACTTTTTCAAGATTAAAAGTAGTACAGATGAAGACGATGATGACTTTACTCAAATTGATAACGATGTAGAATTACCGAAGAGTTCAGACCAAGTCGTTGTCTTCGACTTATCTGCAGCGTCCACTTTTGCAGCACTTGATTTAGAAGGAAATATCACCGGCATTCAAAAAGGGGAAGAAGGGGAACATTTAAACGAAGAATTGAGTGATATTTACGGATCAGACGATCATGTGAATGTAGGTACTGAAGATGAAATTGATTATGGGGCAGTTGAAAAATTAGACCCAGAAGTGATTGTTATAGGTGAAGATGAGTCCTATTCAGCTGTAATCAGACAACTGGAAGAAGCAGCACCGAATGCTGAAATTATCAGTGTCGATAAAGATAGCACGACTTATGTGGAAAACATTATAGAATTTACTAGCTTCCTCGGAGAGATGTATGGTGTTGAAGACCATGCAGAAAATTTAGTCGATGACTTAAATACAAATCTGACTGAGCTTAAAGAACGTGTGCTTGATTTAGAGAAAAATCTACTCTATTTTGAAGTGAATGATGAGGATTTAACTATTGATGAAACAAGTGGCATCAATGATTTTCTTTTCAGTGAAGTTGGTTTTAATCGCGTACTTGAACCGGTATCAAATGAGAATAGTCAAGTAGAACCAAATGCTGATTTCGGTTTCTCGTCCATCTCTAGTTTAAACCCAGGTATTATTTTAGCCCTAAACACAAACGGAGAAAAAGATATTGAAACAGTGACTGAGGAAATTTTAACAAATGAATCGCTCACTAACATTAATGCAGTCATCAATGAAAATGTCTATGTTATATCTGAAGACAACTGGGACGAAGAATCAGCAGGCTACTTAGACATTATGAATCAAATTGAGGACTTATCCGGTATGTTGGACTCAATAGAAGAAAGTAATAATGATGAGTGATATGTAGTAAAAGCCCGTTCGTATAACGAACGGGCTGCTTTTAGATTATACATTTAGCATTTATTCAAGATGATCGCCAATGATTCTAACTTCTCTGTTTAAAGTGACTCCGTATTTCTCATTTACAGTATCTTGAACAAATTCAATGAGTGCTTCGTAATCACTTGCTGTACCATTATCGACATTGACCATAAAGCCTGCGTGCTTTTTAGAGACTTCAACGCCACCAATACGATGGCCTTGTAGGCCAGCATCTTGGATGAGCTTCCCTGCAAAATTACCTGGTGGTCTTTGGAATACACTACCACAAGATGGATATTCTAAAGGTTGCTTTGTTTCTCGGCGTTCAGTTAAGTCATCCATGATCGCTTTAATATTTTCAGTATCCTTGTCTTTCTTTAATTTAAAGACAGCTGATACTACAACTAGATGTTCTGTCTGTACTCGACTTGTGCGGTAACCAAGATCTAATTCATCTGGGCTCAGCGTGATGATTTCACCCGCTTCATTAATTGCTTTAATATGGCTGAGGCAGTCTTTGACTTCCCCACCGTAAGCACCAGCATTCATATAGACAGCACCACCGACTGAACCGGGGATACCACATGCAAACTCTAAGCCAGATAAGCCATGCTGGAGTGCCATATGCGAAGCATCAATAATAGCAGCACCACTATCTGCTGTTAAAGTGTCGCCTTCTACAGTAATGTTATTTAACTTTAAAAGGTTAACGACGATGCCACGGATGCCACCATCTCGAATAATAATATTCGATCCATTGCCTAAATAGGTCACCGGTAAATGGTTTTCATTTGCGAATTTGATGACTTTTGCAGTATCTTCTATATTACCGACCGAAATGTATATATCTGCCGGGCCACCGGTTTCTGTATATGTGTATTTATTTAAGGGTTCATCGCTTTTAACAATTGACGATGTCACTATGTTTTTAAGCGCTAAGACAAGCTTTTCTTTATCCACTATAATTATCCTCTCATTCATGCTTAACAATTATTATAGTGTATAATTAGAAAAAATTAAACTCACATATATGTTATACTATATCGTGTTATAAAAAGAAATCTACCTGAAGCGGGGTTCGTATATGTCTTTGAAAACGCTGATAAAAGGTTCGCTTATCATGGCACTATTATTTTTAAGTGCCTGTGGATCAAGTCTAGATGAAGATATTAAAACATATGAAAGTGATGCGGAGCGCCTAATAGAATTAAATAGTGAGTTTAATGATTTGGTCAATGATATGGATTTCGACCGAGTGGAGCGAATGTATTTTGAAGAAGAAGAAACAGATTTGGCATTTATTCAAGATTTAATCAATCGAGTCGATAAAGAACTAGTCCCATTAGCCGATAGCCTTGGACATGAAGTCGAATCAATCCAAGTCGAAAACCCTGAAGTTCAAGAAATTCATAATATTATGCTTGAAGATGTGCAAGTGAAGAGGGATTTTACAGCTCAAATCACTTCATTTCTAAACGCTTATGCGAGTTCGATTGACTCAAATGAACAACTTGTCACATTAAGCCAATCTTTTATCACGCACCAAGAGGAACGAGATAACCTTATAGAAGCAGCGGATTCAAGTGAAGAAATAGAAGAAATGAACACTTTGATTGATGTTTTAAATAAAAACAGTGAAGCACTAGATGAGCAAATAACGAACTTTCAAAGTAAAGAGAGTGTGGAAGAAAAAGAGCAGTTTGCCAAAGAAGATTTGCTACCTTTAATAGATCAGCATATTGAAGAAATAAATGCTCTAAATTTGACGACTTCTACTGCAACTCGGGCACGGACGATTTCGCTTGAGATGAATTACAATTATCGAACTTATTTTGAGGAAAGAAAAAATATAATGGTATCTGTTGAACAGCTCCAGGAGCTTTCTTTAGAAAATCTGTTATCACAGTTAGATACGGCATCAACACTTGATAGTCAGTTTGAAGAAGCATTAAACAATAAAAAAAATGAGGCATCTTAA
>NZ_JAVIYN010000018.1:0-56852 GCF_036665975.1 Jeotgalicoccus huakuii
TTTCATCTGTAAACTTAGGAGGTACCAGGTCAGACATTTGTCCGAGCTTTTTTATTATTCAAATTCGATGCCTGTAACATGTGATAATTTTATTTTTTGATTACCATTAGTTACAACTAGTAGGTCAAACATACTGTCATCATAAAGTCGTTTACCCTCATTTGAAAAGTGAGCATAGAAGCTATGACGGTCCTTGTAGTCTAACTGAGTCGTGCTGTCTTTATGTATGAAGTTGATTTTTGCATCTTCTCCATTGTGCGGTTCTGTGTATTCAAGGAATGGCTGAAGGCAAATGACAAAAGAACTATCCAGTAATTCTCTTTTTTTATATTTTTTCTCTGATTTTAAAGTTGGTGGCTTTGTTTCACCTTCAATAATTTGTCGGTTCCACTCTGTCTGATCCTGAAAGGTAATTTCTTCGCTATCCTTATCATTTTTAAGTAGTTCTTCTAACTTAATCTTTCTATCATCAAAAATCCAAGTTGATGGATCTAGTGTAATTTGAAACTTAATATTTCCTTTTAATTGAATAATCATAATTAATCGCTCCCTCTGTTAAAAAAGTATAGCAAAGATTGTAAAAAAATTATAGAATGAATAGTATACATCATGATACTCGCTTACATATCTGCTTGATTTTTTTTAGGTCTTGAGATAAACTTTTATGAAGAGTAATTGAGGGGGGAACCGCGTGTCTGAAGTAAAACAAATGAGCAAAAATGCTTATGACCAGTTAGATAAGGACGCCGACAGAATTCTCCAGCTGATTGAAGTTCAGATGGAAAACTTAACGATGCCGCAGTGTCCAGTGTTTGAAGAAGTTCTTGACACTCAGATGTTTGGCCTATCGAAAGAAATAAACTTTGCTGTTAGATTAGGCTTAGTTGACGCACAAGACGGACGTGCTATTTTAGATCACCTAGAAGTAGAAGTATCTAAGGTACACGAAGCATATATGGAAAGAGAAAAAAACCAAGTCTAAAGAAAATTTCTTTAGACTTTTTTAAATGAGGGACCAGCCCAGATGAAGTACATAAAAAACTTTATCAACTACGTGAAGTCATATTCTAAGTATGTTGATTTTTTAATAATAATCGCTTATGTTGCCCTATCTTTAATTGGTCTGGTGATGGTCTATAGCGCAAGCATGGTACCTGCAGAGATGAATGAAGGTAGTTCAACTTTTTACTATTATAGGCACCTCGCATTTTTAATACTCGGTTTTATTATTGTATTTTTCATGACGTATTTTATGAGTGGAAACTTCTTTAAAATGAAGGGTGTCCAAATACTCATGATAACAATAATTGTTATACTCTTAATTCTAACTATGGTTATTGGTACTGAGGTAAATGGACAGCGAAATTGGATAAGGTTTGGACCATTTGGTTTACAATCATCTGAGTTTTTTAAAGTAATTTCAATCTTATATCTCGCGTATATATATTCAAGACGAGAAAAACGATTAGGCAGTGCGAATGAATCTAGTACTGGACCCTTAATTTTTATATTTGCAATTTCTGGTCTAGTAATCATCAATGATACTGGAACATGGTTGGTAATTGCAGCCATTATTATCAGTACATTCATGTACTTAAGAATACCGTTTAAATTTATTTTTAGAGCTGGACTTGCAATCGGCGGTGCCTTATTAGTTGGCGGCGGAATAATGTATTTGATTAATGGGCAAATTCTGTCTAATTATCAAATGCAGAGAATCGAAACATTCTTACATCCATTTAGTGATCCAGCAGGTAGTGGTTATCAGCTGACAAACTCATTGATGGCAATATCTAACGGTGGTATTTTTGGAACAGGTATCGGTAACGGTGTCATTAAACTTGGTTATTTACCTGAGCCACACACCGACTTCATAATGGCTGTAATTGCTGAAGAGTTAGGATTGGTCGGTGTACTGCTGATCGTCGCTCTATATCTAGTAATCATTATTAAAGCGATGTCCTATGCTAGACGGTCAACAGACACATTTTACCAAATTGTATGTGTTGGGGTCGCGATGTATATTACCATGCAAGTGTTCATAAACGTCGGTGGTATTTCTAAGATTATTCCACTGACGGGTGTTCCATTACCATTGTTAAGTTACGGTGGGTCATCATTCTTAAGTGTATCTATAGCAATTGGTCTATTAGTCATTGCAGCAAAACATGTAAAATCTGCTGAAATTGAATTAAAAGGTCGTTAAATATAAATGAACTTTTAACTGGATGTCGCTCAATTTGAGTGACATCCGTTTTTTTGTTTAGACATAAAGACAAAAAAACAGGAATCTTATAATAAGATTCCTGTACTAATATCCAGACTAACCCTTGTTTCTTGATAGTAACATGATGAAGTAACATAATACTCCAAATAACAAGGTGATAAACAAGGCATGGAATAAGGCAATAAATATATTGACATGAGTGATGACTGAAAGCATACCTGTAATGACTTGTAAAATCAGTAAGGTAAACGCGATAAGCCAACCATTTCTGATGATTTTTGAATCACTGTAGTTTCTTAGGACATGGACAACGATAATGATCATCCAAATGAATAAAATTCCAACTAGGAATCTATGTCCCATTTGCACAGCTTGGTAAAAATTACCTGGCATGATTTGGCCTGGCATACAATGCGGCCATTCTGTACATGCTAATGATGAGTCAGTGTGTCTAACAAGTGCACCGCTGTATATAACAAAATAAATATAAATCGTTATCAGTATAGTGTTATATCTTAAGAATGGACTGACAAAAATTTTACGGTCCTCATGACCATAAGATGTTTCGAAAATTAATAAGGTTAATAACAAGACCGCTGAAAAACATATTAAAGATATCCCAAAGTGTGCTGCTAGAACAAAGTCACCTTCCCAGATGCCAATTACTGCTGCCGCACCAATTAAGGATTGGATGAGTATAAAGCTTAAGGAAACATAGATAAGAAATTTAGCTTCTCTAACATGACCGATCTGTTTCCAAGCCATGTATGCAAGTAATATCAGAAATATGATTGCTATACCTGAGACACCACGGTGCGCAAGTTCAATTATTGTGTCGATAGGCCAATCACGTGGGATAAGCTGACCGTGACACAAGGGCCAGGTTTCACCACAGCCATCTTCTGAACCTGTTTTTGTAACCAGTGCACCTCCGATTTGAACGAAGACCATAATCAGTGTAGTGATCACGGCTACAATTTTTAAATTTTTATACAAATAAAACACCTCAAAACAATCGTGTATCTGTCTCTAGTACAGTTACTAAATATATATCAGAATTGCACTCTTTGCAATCCGCAAAGTTGTGAAATACCCTTAACAATTCCGTAAACTGTGGTAAAATTTAATAGTGTAGGGAAACACTTATACTATTTGAGTATAAAACAGTTTAGGACATTTATTCATACATATTGATGAATAATTCTTGAACAATGCAAAATGTAACAATTTTATTTCAAATATGTATAGAAAATATGTCCCGGATAATCTATTATTAAATATAAATGTGTTTGTTAATGAAAGGAGGCGAATAGATGCACAGTGATGTATACCAAGAGGAGATACATCAGTCAGCACGCAGTAAAAAATTAAAGGCAATTAAAGCACTCATCAAGGATGGCATAATCAAAGCAAATTTAATTCCAGCTTTTGCTGCAGGGTTTTTAGCGGTTATGTATTATAACATTTCATTTTTTGATGCAATTCCAGTCATGCTGCTGATGTTAGTAGGTACAGCGCTGGTCATCGGAGGTGTTTGTGCCCTAAATAATTATTATGACAGAGATATTGATGTGCTAATGAAATCAAAGAGCAAAAGGCCGAGTATTGATGGCACTTTTTCCGGTAAGGAAATATTAATCATCGGCTTTTCTATGTTAGCAATTGGGCTTGTCATGTTATTTTTCATTAATACTGCTGCTGGTGTACTCGGATTAATTGCAGCCTTCGGATACGCAGTTGTGTACTCGATCTTTGCCAAGAGACATCTTGTGGCAAACACAGTTATAGGAGCAATACCTGGAGCTATGCCACCGCTTATCGGCTGGGCAATTTTCGATCCAGAGCTACATATTTTAGCGGTAGCGATGTTTATTGTAATGTTCATCTGGCAAATGCCTCACTTCTATGCACTTGCCATTAAGAGAAGTGAAGAATACAGTCATGCAGGTATACCGATGCTCCCTTCTGTAAAAGGAAATAATCGAACTAAGCACTCGATTATTTTCTGGGTGACACTTCTTTTGTTCACACCACTAATGATGTTTGAGCTGGGGACTTGGTTTGTTCTATTAGTAACAGCATTAAATCTCGTCTGGTTCTATTTGGGTGTTAACCAGTTCAAACAGATTACAGACTATAATCGCTATGCCGGGCGAATATTTGTCTTTTCACTCAACTACGTTGTGATTTTCTTTGTCATGGTTATCGTAGCCGGCTTACTTGTGAATGTTTAGTAAAGTAAATGAATGAAAGAGGGGTCTAACACAATGAACTTTAGTTTTCTTAAAGGAAAAGGGCTATTATTAGCGTCTGTATTAACACTTTTCCTTGCAGGTTGTGGAACAAATGAATTAAGTACACTACGTCCTGCAGGTGAAGTTGGACAAGAACAGTTCAACTTGATGTTAATTTCTATCATCATTATGATTTTAGTTATTGTTGTTGTAACAGTATTATTTACTATTGCGGTATTGAAGAGTCGCAGAAGTAAAAAAGGTGAAGATTTTGAACCGAAAGATGTTTCAGGTAATCATACCTTAGAAATTATTTGGACTTCTATACCAATCCTGTTACTACTTGTCTTAGCTGTTCCAACAGTTTATTTCGTGTTTAAACAAGCAGATACCGAAGCGAGCACAGATGCCGACGGTAACGTTAACGCGGAAGAAACAGTGATTAACGTAAGAGCTTACCAGTACTGGTGGGAATTTGAATATCCGAATGAGCAAGTCGTGACATCACAAGAACTTGTGGTTCCTACTGATAAGAAAGTTTACTTCAACTTACAAGGTGCAGACGTAAAACACTCATTCTGGGTGCCAGCTGCTGGTGGTAAGATGGATACCAATATCGATGGTATCAATAGTTTCTACTTAGTATTTGATGATGAAGCATCACAAGATGCGGATCGCTTATTCTATGGTAAATGTGCGGAATTATGTGGACCATCACACGCATTGATGGACTTTAAGGTTAAAGCATTACCGGAAGAAGAGTATGATCAGTGGTTAGCGGACATGAAAGCAATTGAAGAGCCAGTTCAAGCATCTTCTGAAGACGCACAACGTGGTGAAGAAATCTTTAATAACTCATGTATGGGCTGTCACGCAACTACTCCAACAGGATCTGGCGCAATGGGTCCTAACTTAACTAACTTTGGAGACCGTGAATTAATTGCTGGTTTCTTAGAACACAACCAAGAAAATCTTGAAGCTTGGATTTCTGATCCAGAATCATTCAAGCCTGGAAACAAGATGACAGGACAATATGAATTATCTGATGATGAAATCGAAGCAGTTGCATCTTACTTGATGGAACTGAATGTTGAAGAAGGTTCTGGAGACGTTTCTACATTAAGAGAACCTGCTGAAGAAGAAGCCGCTGAAGGTGAAGAAACTTCAGATGAAGAAGCTTCTGAAGAGTCAGAAGAGGGGGGTAACTAGTAATGTCTGAAGCAACAGCGAAAAAAACTGGTTTTTGGGCAACAATTTGGGAATACTTAACTACTGTTGACCATAAGAAAATTGCTATACTTTACTTGATTGCCGGTGGATTTTTCTTCGCACTCGGTGGTATTGAAGCAATGCTTATTCGTTTGCAACTTGCAGTACCAAACAATGATTTTCTATCTGCAGGGTTGTACAACGAAGTAATTACAATGCACGGTACAACGATGATTTTCCTAGCAGCGATGCCACTCTTGTTCGCATTTATGAATGCAACAGTGCCGCTGCAAATCGGGGCTCGTGACGTAGCATTCCCATTCCTAAACGCTCTAGGTGTATGGTTATTTATCTTTGGTGGTATCTTCCTAAACCTTTCATGGTTCTTAGGTGGTGCACCTGATGCAGGGTGGACAAGTTATGCGTCACTCTCTATATCATCACCTGGACATGGTATTGATTTCTATGCACTTGGTCTACAGGTATCTGGTGCAGGTACTTTAATTTCAGGTATTAACTTTGTAACAACAATTATTACAATGAGAGCGCCTGGTATGACATACATGAGAATGCCACTAATGACGTGGACTACACTTGTAGCATCTGTTCTTATCGTATTCGCATTCCCGCCGCTTACAATTGGTTTATTCTTATTAATCTTTGACCGAATGTTTGGTTCCAGCTTTTTCATCGTAGAAGCTGGGGGTAACACAATTATCTGGGAGCATTTATTCTGGATCTTCGGTCACCCGGAAGTTTATATATTAATTCTTCCAGCATTCGGTATTTTCTCTGAAATATTTGCAACATTTGCACGTAAGAGATTGTTTGGATACTCTGCCATGGTATTCGCTACTGTATTGATCGGTTTCTTCGGATTCATGGTTTGGGCTCACCACATGTTTACAGTAGGCCTTGGACCAACAGCTAATGCTATTTTTGCACTTGCTACTATGGCAATTGCAGTTCCGACTGGTATTAAGATATTCAACTGGATCTTTACTGTTTGGGGCGGTAGTATTGAATTTACAACACCGATGATGTATGCACTCGCGTTTATTCCATCATTCGTAATGGGTGGGGTAACTGGTGTCATGCAGGCAGTAGCGCCAGCTGACTATCAGTACCATGACTCTTACTTCATCGTTGCTCACTTCCACTACGTTATCGTTGGTGGGGTAGTATTCGCATTACTCGCAGGCTTACATTATTACTGGCCATTGATGTTTGCAACAATGCTCAGTGAAAAACTTGGTAAGGTTACGTTCTGGTTATTCTTCTTTGGATTCCACTTAACATTCCTTATCCAACACTTCTTAGGACTATGGGGAATGCCAAGACGTGTATTCACATACCTAGACGGTCAAGGTTATAATGTAGCGAACATGATATCTACAGTAGGTGCCCTATTGATGGCCCTAGCAGTTATTATCTTACTGATAAATATTGTAATGACAGTTGTTAAAAACCAAAAAGTTGGGCGTGACCCATGGGGTGACGGACGTACACTTGAGTGGTCATTACCACTTCCAGTGCCGTATTACAATTTTGCACAGATTCCACTTGTTCGTGGTTTAGATGCATTCTGGTTAGAGAAAAAAGAAGGTAATGGAGAAATGCTTCCAGCTGAATCACTGGATGACTTCCATATGCCAAACAACTCAATCATTCCATTTATTATGTCACTTGGTTTATTCATCGCATCATTTGGTGCATTATACTTTGCCGCAGGTAAAGATTGGGCAATTGATGCAGTATCAGGATTACCAGAAAAGCCTTGGGCAGTATGGGTATTAATCATCGGTTTAGCGATTACTGCAATTTCAATGATTGTACGTTCATTTAAAGATGACCTTGGTTACTATGTGAAGAAAGAAGAAGTATTAAAAGACCTTGAAGAGCTTGAAAGGGGTGCAAAATAATGGCGGAAATGAAATATAATGTACCTAATGAACAATGGCCTGAGCACCCGGAGACAGCGACGCAAGAAGGTAAGAATAAATTCGTTGGATTTTGGACTTTCCTTGGTGGAGAAACTGTACTATTCGCATCACTTTTTGCGACGTACTTAGCACTTAAAGGTAGCGTGCCAAGTGAGGATCACTTACTGGCAGCTGATCTTTTCCAACTAGAACTTGCTTTTGTTATGACAATGTTACTTTTAACATCTTCATTAACAAGTGTATATGCAATCTATCATATGCGTAATAACAACTTTACTAAGATGCAATTATGGTTAGCCATTACAGTATTACTCGGTGCAGGATTCTTAGCTTTAGAGATATATGAGTTCTATGAATATGTACATTTAGGACACACATTTAGATCTAGTGCTTTTGGTAGTGCCTTTTATATTCTAATAGGTACACACGGCTTCCACGTTATAATTGGTCTAGTATGGATTACAAGTTTAATTATCCGTAACGCGACTCGTGGTTTATCAGTATACACAGCAGCTAAAGTTAATACTGCTGCCTTATACTGGCACTTCATCGATGTTGTGTGGGTATTCATCTTCACAATTGTTTACTTGTTAGGAGTGTTATAGATGGCTGAACTAAATAACAAACCAATGAGCGATATTAAACTTAGAAATATACGACGTCAAAGAACGAAAGAAATGCGTTTACAGCTTACTGGCTTTGCCTTTATGATTTTCTTAACATTTATGGCATTTGGTATGGTTGCTCTAGACTTTAATGCAACATTCATTACTGGATCTGTAATTCTATTTGCATTCATCCAAGTAATTTTACAGTTCTACTACTTCATGCACATTAAGGATGAAGGGCATGAATTTGTAAAACTATTTATGATTGTTGGTATGTACTTTGCAATAGCGTTCTGTGTAACATTTATTTTTATAGTATGGATTGGACAACCAATCTAAAGAATGACCCCGATAGGGGTCATTTTTTTTATTCATTACTTTGTCACTTTGTTACTTTTTAGCGCCTTGTCTTATAAAGTCAATGAATTTATACTAGGTATATAGGTTAAATTCGAGGTGGTATGTATGGATAACATAACTTCTATAAAGATTTTCGGTTTCATGGCAAACTGGAGTCCATTCTTTATGGCCTTTGTTATTATGCTTACAGTTGTGTATTTTCTTATTACTGTAAGGTGGTATAAAGACTTTGAAGGTGGTCGTCCACTGACGTCTAAGGAAGGGTCATTATTCGTCGTAAATATGATTCTTTTATACTTAATGTACGGTGGACCAGTAGATATTCTGAGTCATATTTTATTTACATTCCACATGATTCAGATGGCTTTTGTGCTATTTTTAATTGCACCATTACTATACTTTTCAATACCAGAGTACCTACAAAAATATATTGTGAGTCTCCCTGTTATTGGACCTGTATTACGTTTAGGTGCAAAGAAACCATTATTTTCATTAATGCTACTTATTGCAGCATTTTCTATCTACCATCTTCCAGTGGTAATGGATAACTTAAAAATGAGTGCGACTTTAAATACTTTAGTACTCGCAATAATGTTCTTAACTGCAGTGATGGCATTTTACCCAATTTTTAATAAGGTAGAACCTGAAGAAACACACATGGGCGGCTTATTTAAACTACTTTATATATTTGGTATTGGTGCCTTTGTTACGCCTGCATGTGCGCTAATTATCTTCTCCAGTGAACCGTTGTACGCAACGTTTACAGAAGGTGAAGCTTGGTTAAGTGCTATGGAGTTATGTGTACCAGCAGGTGTATTAGACAGCATTGCAGGATCTGGGATGATATCAGGGCCTGAATATTTTACAAATTCGACCCCGCTCAATGATCAGCAAACTGGCGGAATTATTATGAAAGTATTACAGGAAATAATATTCGGTGTTATGCTAGGGTTTATCTTCTCTAAGTGGTATAAAGATGAACATAGAGATGAGGACAAAATTACTGAGCAGGCACTCATTAAAGCACAACAACAAAAAGAGCTATACAATAGCCACAGAGTTTAGGAGGAAGTTAAGTGGATATACATTTTATCCTACCTACAATTAGTACATCATTTATAATATTGAGTGCGATTTTGATGGGTGTAGGTGTTTATCATATTAAAAAAGGCAATGTCCAAACACATGAAAAAGTCATGACTCTAGCAGCATGGTCAGCCTTAGCATTCTTCGTTATTTACGTATCGAAGACGATCTTCTTAGGTAACACTCAATTCGGTGGACCAGCATCATTAGAACCTTATTATGTGACATTCTTAATCAGTCACATTTGCTTAGCTACAATTGGTGGTATTCTAGGTGGAATACAAGTATTCACTGGTAAGAAAAACAAATTAAGAACCCATAGAAAAATGGGGATGACAGCTGCGACTATATGGTTCTTTACAGCCATAACTGGAGTCATGGTATATGTTATCTTATATATTTTATATCCAGGTGGAGAAACTACTGGCCTTTGGGATGCTATCTTCCATTAATATAAAACAACGATGAATCTAATAAAAGATTCATCGTTGTTTTTACGAGTGGGGGAGAAGACATAAAAATATAACGGCACTTTGTGATTTTCACAAAGTGCCGTTATTTAAGTATTAAGCTTCAGCAACTGCTGTAAGTTCAGTAGAAATTGTTCTGATTTTATTAATTGCATGTTCAACAATACGCTCTGGGAATACTTCGTCGCTACCGTATTCGATACCTGTTGGATAGTAATGTTTACCCATGTATGGATCCATTAATTGAAGTGTGGCGTTGTTTGAACCAACGTCACCATCAATTGCGTAACCAGGAAAACGCAAGTAATAAATTCCTTCAGGAATTTCATATTTATAGTCGAAAGTCATACGTTCATAGTCCCAGCTGCCTCCGAGTACACAACCATTGTGGTTCATGACTTCTTGCAGTGAGCCCTGTGGGATGACTACTTTTTCGATACCTGAGTTTTCAAAAACCATCATTTTGCCCCCTATCATTTTTCCATTACCCTAATTTTAATCTATTCCCTATGGACTTGCAAATGGTATTTCTAATATAGTAACAAATGTAACGGTATGATAGAATAGTTTTTGAGAGGTGATTAAATGCAAACAATGGTAGATTTTGAAATAATGGATTTGCTCGACTCTCTTAATGAAATGGTCACTGACACTGAGGAATATAATAATTATTGCTACTATAAGAATCTTCTTGAGACAGACAGTGAAGTCTCACAAATGATTAAAGACTTTGTCATCCTAAAAGAGGATTTTGAAGAAGTGGAACGCTTCGGTAAATATCATCCTGACTTTAGTACAAAGCGTAGGGAAATTAACCAATTTAAGAAGAATTTAGATATGAACCCTATCGTAATGGAATATCGTCGTGCAGAGTTTCAACTTCAATCTTTACTTGATGAAGTACTGTTCCATATCGGGCAAGCTGTAAGTCCTCATGCAAATATTGTCAGCAGCAATCCGTTTTTCGCAAATAGTTCTAATAGTGGATGTGCAACCGGCGGAAGTTGTAGTTGTGCAAGCTAAATATATAAATGATCCCCGTGGAATTTATTTTCCACGGGGATCACTCTTTTTAATATCTGTCTTTCATTAAGTGGTAACTAATATCTGGGTAATCAGTCACAATAGTATGTGCACCTTTTTGAATAAGTTCATCCATCTTGTCCATCTTGTTAATATTCCAGAAACCAACAGCGATATTTAAACTAGTTAAAAACTCAATGAATTTCTCAGTATCTAGTGGGATACCATTATATTCAGTTGGCAGTTGGAAGGTATCTGCTTTTGGTGTATACAAATGACCAAAACCTAGTTTTTGTAAGAAGTAGGCTTTCGATACTTGATCAACACCTGCTCCTAGAGCAATTTTATTGTCTGCGTATAAGTTAAATTGTTTAATTTGAGAATCATAGAAACTTGTCACAAGAATACGGTCCTCTGCACCAAGCTCCGTAATTAATCGGTAGAGTAGGCTAGGTACCAAACTACCAGCATATGTTTCTGGATCATCTTTAATATCAAGGTTAATCAATTTGTCAGGATATTCTTCGATGAGTTCTTTCAATGTTACAATTTTTGCTTTCTCATGATTTCTGTATGGGTGGTTGCCTTCGACATCTGTGAAATGATATCCGAAATCTAAAGCACGTAAGTCTTCAAGTGTTAGATTGCTGACTTTACCAGCGCCATTAGATGTTCTATCAACATATGCATCGTGGAGGACAACGATTTCTTCATCTTTAGTCAGACGAATGTCTATTTCAAAACCTTCGACATTAAATTCTGATGCCTTATCAAAAGCGAGTCTAGTATGTTCAGGTCTTAACCCCATACCACCTCGGTGTGCAAAGACATAAGGTGAACGTTTTTTGAAGTATGGTTTGATATCGCGTACTGTCACATCACCAGTCAATTTAGTACTTGCCCATACTCCTAATGTTACCCCAGCTACAACTCCAGCAGCTGTCATTAATTTCTTAAAGCAATTTGCCATGATATAACCTCCATGAGATATTCATTTAAAAAACTCTTGTATAATGTGTTATTATAACCATAAAGATTCAGATAGGTGGTCAGCCAATGATAGTAAAACGTATCGGAATATATGTTTATTTTAAACAAAATAAATTCATTCGACAATTGAAACGACACGGACATTTAATATACGTTAACAAAGATAAGAAATACGCCTTAATTTACGTCAATGAAGATAAGCTTGAAAACACCCTAATCGAACTCGGTAAATTAAAATTTGTTACTGATATTACAACATCCGAATATCATAATATTAGCCGAGAATACAGCAGTGAAGACTATGAGGAGAAAGATTATCGAGTCATTTAAGTCATCGGTAAGAGTAAATGATTGAGCCTCAATAGACCTGTTAAATACTGATAAAATTGTTCTTGCTCATAGAAATCTTCAGGTGATTGTGTTTTTATCTCAATCACATTGATGTTATTATCATCACACCATGATTTTATAAGTTCATATTTTTTACCTGCACCTGTTTCATATTTGATGCCATTGTAAATTGTGTAGACTGCTTGCACATTTTGTTCTACAGGTTTCATAATGAGTAAAAAACTTGCAGGTGATTTGTCATTGTAGCAAAATACTGCATGTTCTACACGTTGGTGATTATATTCGATGAGGGCATGTAACTCAAATATTTCACGGTAGCCTTCTCCCATCGTTATAAATTTTTGCATATCATCAACTCCTAACAAGTATTTTATATGAGTAGGCTAGTAATTGAAAGGGCAGACAGATGAGAATTATAAGCGGTAAATATAAGTCGAAAAAAATAAACACACTTAAGTCTAGTGATACACGACCAACAAGTGACAAGGTTAGAGAAAGTATTTTTAGTATGCTTGGAGTAGTAGAAGGAGATGTTTTAGACCTATTCGGTGGTACTGGTGCACTAGCAATTGAAGCAATAAGCCGCGGCGGAACCTCTGCAATGATTATAGACGGGGCAAAGGATGCAATTCGTATAATCAGAGAAAACACCGATAGTATTGAGGAACCTATTGAAATATATAGAAATGACTATAGAAGAGCACTGAAGGCGATGAGTAAAAGAGAGAAAAGTTTTAATCTAATATTTCTAGATCCACCATATAGAAAGAAATTAGTGGATAAGAGCTTAGAGATAATTAAGTCAGAAAGTTTACTCAAACCCAACGGTAGAATTGTCGTTGAAACTTCTGCTGACGAAACTGTGAATATTGATGGCTTCAAACAAATTAAAACACACACTTACGGCACCATAAAAGTACAATTACTCGAATTGGACAATCATTAGGAGGATATTATGGCGAGCAATAAAGTTGCAGTTGTACCTGGTAGTTTTGACCCGATTACATATGGGCATTTAGATATCATTGAAAGAGCATGTAAAATTTTTGATAAAGTCTATGTATCAGTTTTAAGGAATTCATCAAAACAAGGTCTATTCTCACCGACAGAACGTATCGAACTAATTAAAGGTGTAACAAAACATCTTGATAATGTTGAAGTCATCCAGTTTGATGGACTGCTAATCGAATTCTGTCAGCAAGTTCAAGCAGATGCGATTATTAGAGGTTTAAGAGCTGTCAGTGACTTTGAGTATGAGATGCAGTTGACCAGTATGAATAGAAAATTAGATAGTAAAATCGAAACGATGTATATAATGACAAATAATAACTATTCATTCATATCCTCATCTATTGTCAAAGAAGTTGCAAAATACGGCGGCAAAGTCGAAGACATTGTACCGCCGTTAATTGAAGATGCCTTAAAAGAAAAGTTCAAGACTCAATAATTACAGGTGTATTGAAATCATTTTTAGTACCACCTGTAAAAGTGTTATATACTTCCGTAGCTGTCACTTCATGTGATACTAAGCTACGGTTGTTTTTATTTACGTTGGTAATGATTTCAACTTCATCTAACAATTTTAAATGGGCTTGACCGGTCTTATTCATACCAAGCACACGGACACTGTTAGATAACCGATGTTCTTCCATTATTTTGTTTGTAATATTCATGAGGATAGCGATCATTAATCTACTTAGGCGAGTCCATGTATATCGCTTCGTTTTTACTTGACAGATGAAATCACTGTAGCTATGTGATGTTTTAATCTTATCCTTAAGTCGATATTCTAAGCCCTCTGTCATCATGTAAATTTCTCTAAGCTCACTTAAACTTTTAGTTAAAATGATTGTTTTTAACGTTGTAAATACATCTTCGTTTGATGCGAGGTGACTAGACATTATTTCATCAACTAAAGCTGAAGGCATAAATTGTTTTGCATCGTCGATATCATGATTAAATAATGTGCGTCTTATACTTGTGGCACTAGAAAAAGCCTGATTTGATAGTTCTTGATCACTATAATGATTTCCGGTTCTCTTTGTCGTATCAACTTTAATTTTTAAGCCCATTTCTTCTACCGTTTTAATATAAGCGATCCCCAAAGTATTATTCGGTGAGGATAGAAAATCTGACTGACTTAATTCATCCATAGCCCTCGGATAGCTTTTACCAGCTCTTAATAAGTCATGGAATGCTTCAGACTCACTTAAATCGTTGGATTCTTTAGCAGCTTTACTCAAGCCGATGATGTCACCTGACTCACTGCCAAACACCAAATCTGTAGCGCCCATCAAACCGGCTATATGAACACCACCTCTGGCAAAATCATCGGCAAAACTTACCGCATTTAAAAATGGTAGCTCACAGACGAGGTCTACATGTTTTAAACATGCTTTAGTACGGGTGAACTTATCTGTAATTGCTAGCTCACCTCGCTGAGTGAAATTTCCTGACATTATCGCAATAGTTACATCAGGATTTACGAGTGCCTTGGCACTTTCTATATGATAAATGTGACCATTATGAAATGGATTATATTCTGTAATTAATGCTAAAATTCGCATACAAAACCCCCCGGAAAATGTTATACTTAGTGTACCAAAATATTGAGCATTTAATAGTGATTTGTTAAGAAATAAACTTGACACTTTTTCTTTATAATTGTACAATATCTGTTGTGCTCATAAGAGGTGGAATTATATGAAATGGTCACTTTCCCAGTTAAGAAAGTATACCAATGACAAATTCACTTTTAATGAAACTGTCCAAATAGACAAGTTGTATGATCGAGAAGACATATTAGCGATTGAAGATATAAATGTATCTGCTAGTATGCTTATAGGGACTCAACGTATAAACGTTGATTTACTTATATCTGCCACTGTTAAGATGATCGACAGTCGGACTGGTAAAGTAGTAGATTACCCGCTTGAAGTACAATCCGTTGAAGTGTTCGATGAGAACCTTGATGATGAGGAAATTGAAGATGACAATCTACACGCAGTAGATCATACGATTGACTTAGAACCGATTGTTAGAGAATTAATTATCGTCAATTTACCGACAGTTTATACTGAGAGTGATGAACTACCCGGGTCATCAGGCGCAAGTGGTTGGACAGTACTAGAGGAAGCGGAGGCTGACAGTGAAAAACCTGCAGTTGATCCGAGATTACAAAAACTAGAAGCTTTAAAGCTGAACGATGAGGAGGAATAATAATGGCAGTACCTAAAAGAAGAACTTCTAAAACACGTAAAAATAAACGCCGTTCACACATGAGAATTTCAATGCCAGGTATGGTAGAATGTCCAAACTGTGGTGAGGCTAAATTAGCACACCGCGTATGTAAAGAGTGTGGCAGCTACAAAGGTGAAGAAGTCGTAACTAACTAAGATAAGTTAAAAAAAGACCTGGAAATCAATTAAGATTTCCAGGTCTTTTTTTATTGTGGGTACCACATTAGAGATTCGTCTGCTAGATCACGTTCAATATCGTAATCGTGCCCTTGAAAGTTATGTTTTTCGAAGAACTTTCTAGAGTTTTCAAAACGACTAATTGCTTTAATTGGTAAATTAAAAGATTTAGCGTAGTCAATCATAGCACTTCCAAAACCACGACCCTGGTATTTTTCAAGCACCTCTAATTTCCAAATTACCAGGTAGTCACTCGTATCTTCATCTATTGGATGATCAGTATCTTCACGGCGATATAAACACATACGCGCTACTAGCTCATCACCCTGGTAAATACCGTAGAATGGTGAGTCGATATTCGCGTCGATTACATTAGCTTCAAGCTCATTCATCATATGTAATTCCTGAGAACCATATTCTCTAAATTTCTTAAACTCTTCCGCTGTTTTGTAGTTGATTGCTAAATTATTTACTTTTACCATTTTTAAAACGCCCCTTTTCTCTTAAGTATATTCATAATTCTTAAGCCGTTCAATTGTTTTATATTTAAATAAATTTTATACTTTTAATAACGATATGTTGAGGAGAAATATATATGCGATTTGAGACTGTAGATCAAGCTGTAAAAGCAGCTGGTAATAAAGACAAGAAACTATTTTATAGTAGTTTATCGTACAATAAAAATGATATAGATACCATTTTTGATAGACCCAACCATGCACATACAGAAGCAATAGCTGATCTTATTGAATCCGATATGGCACAGTACGGTTTAAGCGATGCTCAAAGGGGTAACCTAAAGCGCCTTAGAGAAGGTAGAAAAGTTGTTATCGGTGGTCAACAGGCTGGCTTATTTATGAGTCCATCATATATCATACATAAAATTATTTCACTCTTAATTGTAACTAATGAGTTAAACACAGTGCATAACAAAGAAGCTGTACCCGTTTTTTGGGTTGCTGGTGAAGACCATGATTTTGAAGAAGTGAATCATACTTTTGTTTACGACAGTTACTACAGAAGACGGGTTAAAGTTTCCTATAAACCAAACTTAAGTGTACCGATGAGTGTGGGTTTCTATGAGTATGATAAGAATGCGATGAAGGAAAGTTTGAATAAACTAGTGGCTTACCTAGGTGATTCGACTTATGTAACTGAATTAAAAGAGTCGGTCAGTCATCAAATAGAGCGATGTACAAGCTGGACTGAACTTTTTCATTCACTGGTACATGAAACCTTTAAATCGCATGGACTTATCATTTTTAATTCACATCTAAAAGCAGTAAGAGAATTGGAGAAACCGATTCTTAAAAAGATGTTTAAAAATCATCAAGCGATAGATTTAGCATTTAAAGATGGGCAGAAGCAGTATAATGAAGCAATGAAAACGGCGCCGGTTATTGATACAGAAACGACAGTTCATTTGTTTGGTAATGCAGATACTGAGCGTGAATTACTTCTCTATAAAGACGGGTCTTATCACTTAGGTGGTGAGACGTATAGCCATGATGAGGTACTCGCTTTAATCGAAGAGAAACCTGAAAGTTTTTCCAACAATGTCGTCACTCGACCACTAATGCAAGAAGCATTGTTTAATACTGCTGTGTTTTTAGGCGGGGGAGCAGAGGTTAAGTACTGGGGTGAAATCCACAAAACCTTTGAGGTCATGGATTTACAGATGCCCATAGTTCTAAAACGTATGGAATTTGTTTACCAGGATGAACGGATTCAAAAGTTACTAAATAAGTATGAACTCAACTTTGACGATGCACTCGTTCAGAACATCAATGAATTAAAACGTACTTTAATTGATAATCACACTGATGAAGCACTTTTAAAAGAGGTAGATCATATTAAAGAAACGATAGACGAAGCTTTTGAAGTCTTATACAAAAAGAAGGATGAGTATTTCAATAGTCAGTTAATCGACAGCAATAAGAAACAACATCAACTACAGCTGGATTACTTAAAGAACAGATATAATATTGAAATTAAACGTTCATTAAGGCAAGATCTCCACAATCTTGAAGAATTGAGTGAAAAATTATTCCCAAATGGTGTGCTTCAAGAACGTATCTACCACCCATGGCAATTATCTGCTGAATTATGGGATTACTCCCCACTTTCTTACACGGAAAATTTAGTCATAATAAAAAAATAAAAAGGCTCTATATCAAGCGATTTCCTTTAATAAGGGAATCGCTTTTTAATTTTGCAATATTTTTTTGGATTCTTTTTTATAAATTGTGGAGGATTGTGGGGAGATGTGGTAAATTAAATGTATAGCGGGGTGAGATATATGTTCATGGGTGAATATAAACATAATTTGGATACTAAGGGACGCATCATTGTGCCGAGTAAATTCAGAGATTTGCTCAGTGAACAATTCGTCATTACCCGCGGTTTGGACCGTTGTCTTTTCGCATATACGATGGATGAATGGAGCCGAATCGAAGAAAAACTAAAAACTCTACCACTCACTAAAAAAGACGCTAGAAAATTTACGAGATTATTCTTCTCAGGTGCCACAAACGTAGAAATCGACAAGCAAGGACGTATTAATATACCGCAGAATCTAAGAGACTATGCTGGTCTTTCGAAGGATTGCACGGTTATTGGCGTATCGAGTCGCATTGAAATTTGGGACACGGAATCTTGGGAAGATTTTTATACAGAATCTGAAGATAACTTTGAAGAAATAGCAGAAGACTTAATCGATTTTGACCTTTAGGATGTGACACTTTGTTTAATCATACTTCAGTTTTACTAAAAGAAACGGTCGACGGTTTAAATATTAAACCGGACGGTATATATGTGGATGCCACACTTGGTGGGGGCGGACATACTGCTTATCTTATGTCCCAACTGGACACTGGACACATTTATGCTTTTGACCAAGACATTACAGCAATTGAAAATGCGAGTAAGAAATTTGAAGGGTCAAACAAGGTGACTTTAATACACACAAACTTTGAAAATCTAACTTCAGCACTAAAGGAATATGGTGTCACAACGGTCGATGGTATTTTGTACGATCTAGGCGTATCTAGTCCACAACTTGATGTCACAGAACGTGGCTTTAGCCATTCAAAAACAGCACGTTTAGATATGCGGATGGATCAATCACAAGACCTCGATGCCTATGAAATTGTCAATCACTATTCTTACCAAGAATTAGTCAGCATATTCTTTCGCTATGGTGAAGAAAAGTTTTCAAAAAAAATTGCTAGAGAAATAGAACGCCTTAGAGAGATTCAACCTATAGAAACAACGACAGAATTATCAGAGATTATAAAATCTCAAATTCCAGCGAAGTTTAGACGAACAGGCGGCCACCCAGCAAAAAGAATATTCCAAGCTTTAAGAATTGCTGTCAATGATGAACTTGGAGTATTTGAACGATCTCTTGAACAGGCGATTGACTTATTAAAAAAAGGCGGACGTGTCTCGGTAATAACCTTCCACTCATTGGAAGATAGAATTTGTAAACAAATGTTTGTCGAATATGAAAAAGGCCCAGAACTCCCAAAGAATATGCCGATTATTCCTGAAGGATACGTGCCTTCCTTAAAAAGAGTGAATAGAAAGCCGATTACTGCACAAGGTGAAGGTTTAGAAAATAATCCACGCGCACGCAGTGCAAAACTTCGGATTGCTGAGAAACAAGTATAGGAAGTGTTGACATGGTAGTAGAAAGATATACTGAAGTCCATCCATCCCCTAAGACGACCAGACGCCAGGAGAGCCAAACACATATAAGAAAAAAGGCTAAAGTCGTCGGCATAAAACGATTTGAAATGGCAGTATACATAACGCTAGTTGTTCTGATTGCAGCAGCCTCAGTGTATGTGCTATCTTTAAAAATGGAAGCTCACAACTACCAAAATGAAAAATCATCAATAGAACAATCCATCTCTGTAAAAGATGGTGAAATTAGTGAATTACAAACTGAAGTCACTTATCTTGCTTCCTACGATCGCATATATGAAAAAGCTCAAGAATTGGGCTTAGATCTGAACAATAGCAATGTAAAGGTTGTAGAAAAGTATGGTCAAGAATAAAAGAAAAATCAGCCTGAAGAATATAAAGACCACACCTGGTGCACTCCTGATATATATCGGTATAGGAGTGCTTTTTCTATTGATAATCGGTCAATTTATTAGATTGATGGTGTTTCAAACAATAGATGACGAAGACCTAATCGCACGCGGTGAGGATAAGTATGCTGTTTCTTCAGTCACTGAAGCAGAGAGAGGGGATATTACAGACCGCTCAGGTAATGTCCTTGCGTCAGACATGGAAGCTTATAGACTAGTGTTGATAACGGATGATAATTATCCAAACCATGTATCTAACCCAGAAGAGACAGCATCACTTGTCGCAGAAGTCATAGATACGGAAAAAGAAGAAATACAAGAGCAAATTGAAAAGAGTGTAAAAGAAGGACGATTCCAAATGGAACTCGGACAAGCCGGGCGAAATATTTCTTACAATGATAAGAAGTTTCTAGAGGAGTCTGAAGCAACGGGTCTTGTCTTTGAACCAGAAACAAGAAGGTTTTACCCGAATGGTCAATTTGCTTCTCATTTAATTGGCATGGCGGAATTAAATGAAGAGACGAACGAACTACAAGGTCAGCTAGGTATAGAAAAAATTTACGATGACCTACTAGCTGGAGAAGATGGATCGATTGACTATAACCAAGATGTTTGGGGTTCTATAGTGCCAAATTCTGATAATGTTCAACCGCCGGTTAATGGTAATGACGTTAAATTAACAATTGACTCAAACATTCAACTTTACCTAGAAGATTCATTAAATGATATGGAAGAACACTTTAAACCTGAAGAATTAATGGCAGTTGTCGCTGACGCAGACACTGGTGAAATTTTAGCAAGTGGTCAAAGACCGTCATTTAACCCTGAAACGAGAGAAGGCTTTGGTAACTCTTGGTTGAACATGCTCTATGAATATTCATTCGAACCTGGTTCAACATTTAAAGTATTTGGTTTGGCTGCCGCTATTGAAGAGGGCGTCTATGATCCCAATGAAGTTTATACATCCGGTTCTATGGATGTAATGGGTTCAACTATTTACGACTGGGAAACAAGTGGATGGGGAGACATTACATACAACGAGGGAATGCAGTACTCATCAAACGTATTAATGATGATTTTACAAAATAAAGTTGGCGCCGATAAAATGTTGGAATATTATCAAAAATTTGGCTTTGGTCAAACGACAGGTTCTGAGTTACCAACAGAATCTCCTGGTCAACTTGCATGGGATAATGAACTTCAACAAAAGACCACATCTTTCGGACAAACTTCAACGGTGACTCCAATACAAATGATTCAAGGTATGACTGCTTTATTAAATGAAGGTCAGATGAAGAAACCTTATGTTGTTGACGAGATAACTGATGAAGATGGCGAAGTGGTCTATGATGGCAAGGAAGAAAATGTGAGACAAGTGATTTCCAAAGAAGCTGCCAATAAAACAGTTGAAGAAATGAATACTTTAATCGATGGGTCCTTAGATCATAACTCACAGTACAAATTAGATGATTACGAAGTGACAGGTAAATCAGGTACTGCTCAGGTATATGATCCAGAAACTGGTGGCTACTTAGACGGAGATTATGAATTTTTCACCTCCTTCCTTGGTTACGCGCCAAAGGATGACCCTGAGGTGATCATCTATTATGGTATTAAGCTAGCGAGTGAAAATAAAAGCGAAACTTGGGACAACGGTGTTGCAAGAGGATTTAATCCACTTATGGAAAGAACTTTAAAATATTTAGAAGTATCAAATGCTGATGTATCGGAAGAGCACAGTGTCATTGAAATCGGTGATTATACAGGTAGTGAAATCGATACTCTAGAAGAAGAATTAAATGATACAATTGAAGTAAAAATAGTCGGTGAAGGCACTGAGATTACTGACCAGTATCCTAAGGATGACACACTATTACCATATGACACTTTATTTATTGAAACAGACGGTGAAGCTACTGTTCCGGATATGTCCGGTATGTCTAAGAGAGAAGTATTACTACTTGGTGACTTTATGGGAATCGATGTCTCGGTAAGTGGAGAAGGATATTCCAATGAACAGTCTGTAGAACCAGGAACAGTCATAACTGAGGATACTGCAATAGAAGTAACTCTATCGTCAAATGACCCGAATGATTAAGGAGGACCTATGAATTATATATTTCTTATAGCAGCTTTTTTATTGACAGCTGTACTCATCCCATTGTTAATTCCCTTATTAAAAAGAATGAAGTTTGGGCAAACGATACGTGAAGAAGGACCAGAGAGTCACCTGGTTAAAACGGGCACACCGACAATGGGTGGTCTATCATTTATTTCAGTGACTGTAGTACTTTCAATTATTGGGCTTTTCTTTGTAGATGATGTCTACAAATTACTTGTCTTGATTATTGTTACTTTGGGATTTGGTTTAATTGGTTTTGTTGATGACTATATCATTGTAGTTAAGAAGAACAATGCAGGCCTATCCTCTAAGCAAAAATTTATTTTCCAAATTCTTGTTGCGATAATAATTTACATTATAATGATTAACTGGATTCCTGATATTGATGCTGGCATAAGAATTCCAGGAACAGATTTCTTAATCCCACTCGGAGTATTTTTCGTTGTGTGGATTGTCTTCTGGCTAGTTGGTTTCTCAAATGCTGTTAATTTAACTGATGGTTTGGATGGTTTATCGACAGGTACATCCATTATCGCCTTTGGTTCATTCTTGGTCATTAGTTTAATTTTAGGTGAAATGGAAATTGCCCTGTTCCTATTTATATTAATCGGTGGATTAATTGGCTTCCTAATCTACAATAAGTACCCTGCCAAATTGTTCATGGGTGACACAGGGTCATTAGCACTCGGTGGGATTATAGCTATCGTATCAATCATGTTGAATAACAGTCTCTTGCTACTTTTAATTGGCCTAGTGTTTGTCATTGAAACACTGAGTGTCATGATGCAAGTGACATCCTATAAACTGACTGGTAAGAGAATCTTCAAAATGACACCGATCCATCATCATTTTGAATTATCGGGATGGAACGAATGGAAGATTGTTATTGTGTTTTGGTCATTTGGGCTAATTTGTGGTGTTATCGGTGTTATTTTAGGAGTGATGTAAGGTGAAAGATTATAAAGGTTTTGAAAATAAAAGTGTCATCGTCCTAGGTTACGGTAAAAGTGGTAAGAGCGCGGTTAATGCTCTGGTTACTTTAGGTGCCAATGTAACACTGACTACAAATGAAGTTTTTTCTGATGAAGAGAGCGAACAAAAACTGAATGGATGGGGTGTAGAAATTGTAGATGGGCACCACCCCATACATCTATTAAATGATGCTGATTTCATCGTTAAAAACCCAGGTATACCCTACTCAATTCCATTTTTAGTAGAAGCGACAGAGAGAAATATACCGATTGTTACAGAAGTTGAAATTGCGCATCTGTTAAGTGAAGCACCAATCTACGCCTTAACAGGTACGAATGGTAAGACAACTTGTACTCATCTTTTGGGTGAGATGCTTGAAAACGGCGGATCTCATCCAATTCTGTGTGGTAACATAGGCTATCCAGCAACAGATGCTGCCATGGAAGCAACACCAGATGATACTTTAGTAATGGAACTATCATCATTTCAGCTCCTCGGGACAGAAACGTTCCGACCTAATATCGCAGTGATTACAAATATTTATGAGGCCCATTTAGATTATCATGGTTCAAAAGAAGAATATAAAAAAGCTAAACTTAGAATATTTGAAAACATGACAGCAGATGATCTATTAATCTTTAACAACAACCAAAAAGAATTACTCGAAGGCCAAGATATTTCCTGTCAGGTTCAATACTTTGATATTAAAAACAAGGCAGATGCATACTCAGATGGTGAGTATTTAATTGTACACGATGAGAAAATCATGCCTATAGACGAATTGGTGTTAAAAGGGAATCACAATATTGAAAATATACTCGCTACCTTGCTGGTTGCAAAAGCACATGGAGTGAGTGATGAGGCAATTATTAAAACCTTGCAATCTTTTGGTGGTATACCTCATCGTCTTGAGCGTTTAGGAACGGTCAACGATGTCACGTATTATAATGATTCAAAAGCGACCAATAACTTAGCGACTTCCTTTGGACTCCAAAGCTTTACAACACCAGTGATATGGATTGCAGGTGGATTAGACCGTGGACAATCACTGGAGGATTTAAAGCCTTTTACGGCTCATGTTAAGGAAATTATCACCTTCGGTGAGACTCAAAGAAAATTTGTTGAACTTGCCAATGAACTAGGTATTCAGGTAGAAACAACAATTAATCCAAATTCAGCAATCGCCTTAGCACAAGCACATGCTGTAGCTGGAGATACTGTACTCTTCTCACCAGCTTGTGCAAGTTGGGATCAATATAAGGATTATGAAAGAAGAGGCGATCACTTCAAAGAAGGCTTTAGCCAATTAAAATGATAGGGGGATAGCCGATGTCAGAGAAAGACAACAATGCTGATGATATAAAAGAAAAACTGAAGAAAAAACGTCAAAACACCGAGTACACCGGCTATACCCCGAGGTCATTAAGAAATAAGGATAAGTCTGGTGAAGAAAACAAAGATGTTGAAGTTAAAGTCCCAAAAGATAGTGGGTTAAAAAAAGAGGCTAAAGCGAATCAGTCAGAGAAAGACATAAAATCAACACCGTCTGATGACTTGAAAGTCGAACACTATAAAGATTTTGACAATGATGAGAATGCAAAATCACCGGATACAAAAGAAAAAAGTAATGCTAAAGATCAAGAGAAAAAAACTAAGAAAAAAGAGAAAACGAACAAGATTAAGTCTGACAAGAAAGATAAACCTCCGAGAGAGAAGTTTCAGTTTAAAAGAGTGCATGCTTATATCATTGGTATTGTGGTCTTGGTAATTCTCTTAGGGACTTTGTTATGGTATGTCTTTTCAAGTGCAAGTGATGTAAAAGAAATTACCTTCACTGGTAATAGTATTGTTTCTGAAAGTGAGCTTGAGGAAAGAATTGGTTTTCAAGAAGGTGATAAGATGTTCAGTATCTCATTAGGTAAGGCAAGTGAGAACATCGAACTATTGCCTGTTATTAAAGAAGTCAATGCGAGTCGCGATTGGCCGAACGGCGTTACCATTGATATCGAAGAATATAAAGCAGTAGCCTATATAAATAGTGAAGATCTTTATTTCCCAGTTCTTGAAAATAGCCGAATCCAAAGAGGATATCCAAGTGCACCAAGAAATGCGCCCATCATTTACAACTTTGAAGGTGAAGAATTTGATGCTTTAGTAGAGGCATTGAATAATATAGAAGGCGATATTCTAGAAAATATTTCAGAAATTTACTTTAGACCGACAGATAATTCAAGAAGACGGATTCATGTCTTTATGAATGACGGCCAGGAAATTGTTGCTGATTATGAGACCTTTAGTGAAAAGATGAACTACTATATTGGAATTCGTCAAGAAATTGGTGAAGATGCTGAAGGCATTATTGATATGGAGGTCGGTACTAGCTTCTTACCTTACGATAGTGCGGATGCTAGAGAAATAAAAGAAAATATTTATAATGAACCGACAAGTGCAACTTACATTGAAGACATCAATGAATCACTTAATGGCGTACGTGATACACTTTCTGGAATGGACCAAGAAGAAGAATCAGAAACTGCTGAAGAAGCTGAAACAGAATCTTCTGAAGGTGAAGGATCAGCAGAATAATGGATAAAAGTAAACAAATTTTTTGAAATAGTTCACATTAATCAGAGTATAATGTAAACTAGTATTAGTATTATGAAAATGGCTGTGTAGGAGGCAATAAGGTGAAGGAACATTATTATGTTGCCCTTGATATCGGCTCATCCAGTGTCAAAGTAGTTGTCGGAGAAAAATTTCACAATGGTGTGAATGTAATCGGTACCGGCCAAACCTTCACTGATGGAGTTTCTAAAGGGATGATCAATGATTTTGATCAGGCTAAAAATGCAATTATTGATACAATTAAAAAAGCTAAAATTGCTTCTGGTATAGATATCGATGAAGTATTTGTAAAAGTTCCAGTTGCTGATACACGTATCAGATTTACTGAAGATGTCATTCGATTTGGTGGACAGGCGACTGAAATAACCGGTGAACATATTGAAGAGTTACTTGAAAATGTACGTCAAAGTGGTTTTGAGAGTAATGAAGAGGTTGTCAGTGTTTACCCTGTTTCATTTATCGTAGATAGTTTACATGAAGTAAGCGATCCAAAAGATATGGTTGTAGAGGAAAGCCTAGCTGTAAAAGCAGGGGTGGTTACAGCAAATCGTTCATTATTAATCAATCTTGTGAAATGTGTAGAAGCAGCTGGACTGACGATTTTAGATGTTTATTCAGACGCTCTAAACTACCAACACATATTAACTGATGCAGAAATTGAGCTCGGCGCGGTTGTTATTGATATTGGAATGGATCTCACACAATTTGCTTACTATGAACGAGGCGCACTTAAATATGCAAATAGTGTAGCGCTCGGCGGTAGAGATATTACCTTAGATATTGTCGATGAGTTTAACACTTCATATAATGAAGCGGACCAAGCAAAAGAACAATATGGTCACGCATTCTTTGATCACGCGAGTGATGATGAGAAAGTTACACTCAGTCAGTCTGACTCAGATCAACCACTTCAAGTGACATCTAAAGACTTAGCTGATGTAATTGAGCTAGTGATTGAAGATGCCTTTATGAGCGTCTTTGAGAACATAGCAGCTAATGGCATTAACAAAGTTCAAGGTGGATTTGTAATCACTGGTGGTACGGCAAACATCAGAGGGGTTAAAGAGCTTGCTCAAGATTTGGTTGCTGAAAAAGTAAGAATTCATATACCAAATCAAATGGGTGCTAGAAAACCCGAATTTTCTAGTGCGATATCCACTTTATCGAGCGGAATTATGTTTGATGAGTTGCTGGATTATGTTACAATTGATAATTATGATGACTATCCTGAAGCATCATCGGATAATGAAGAAAATGAAGTACAGGAGGAGCAGTCAACGAACTTCTTTACTAGCCTTTTCAATAAGCGTAAAGAAGAGAATGAACTGCAAGTCAATCGTGATGAAGAAGCAGCAGTTGAAGTAGAGCGTCAAAGAGACGAAGATGACTATGACTACCCTGAAGAAGAAAATTCTTACGATAGGGAAGATGATTACATCGCTGATGATGATTATGAAGATTACGAAGATGACCAAGAGGAATCAAGGCGATCTTCAGAGTCAAAAGAAGCCAAAGAAGAAGGCAATATTGGCGGTAAAATGAAAAAAATACTGAAAAACTTATTTGAGTAGAAGTACATTTGGGAGGAAAGATTAATGTTAGAATTTGAACAAGGTTTCAACCACATGGCAACGTTAAAAGTTATCGGTGTTGGCGGCGGCGGTAATAACGCTGTTAACCGTATGATCGATGATGGCATGTCCAATGTTGAATTCATTGCAATCAATACTGACGGACAAGCATTGAATTTATCTAAAGCTGAATCAAAAATCCAAATCGGGGATAAATTAACACGCGGACTTGGTGCCGGTGCAAACCCTGATATAGGTAAGAAAGCTGCTGAAGAATCACGTGAACAAATTGAAGACGCAATCCAAGGTGCGGATATGGTCTTCGTAACGGCAGGTATGGGCGGTGGAACAGGTACTGGTGCTGCACCAGTAGTTGCAAAAATCGCTAAAGAAATGGGTGCCTTAACAGTGGGTGTTGTAACTCGCCCATTCTCATTCGAAGGACGCAAGAGACAAACGCAAGCTGCTGCTGGTGTTGAACAAATGAAAGCTGCAGTCGATACGTTAATTGTCATCCCAAATGACCGTCTATTAGATATCGTTGATAAATCTACTCCAATGATGGAAGCATTTAAAGAAGCAGATAACGTTCTTCGTCAAGGTGTACAAGGTATTTCAGACCTTATCGCTGTAAGCGGGGAAGTCAACTTAGACTTTGCTGACGTTAAGACAATCATGCAAAACCAAGGTTCTGCATTGATGGGTATCGGTATTTCATCAGGAGAAAACCGTGCGGTAGAAGCTGCTAAAAAAGCAATTTCAAGTCCATTACTTGAAACTTCAATCGTTGGTGCACAAGGTGTCCTAATGAATATCACTGGTGGAGAATCACTATCACTCTTTGAAGCACAAGAAGCTGCAGACATCGTTCAAGATGCTGCTGACGAAGATGTAAATATGATTTTTGGTACAGTGATTAACCCAGAACTTGAAGATGAAGTGGTCATTACTGTAATTGCAACAGGATTTAATGAAAAATCAATTCAGCGTTCAAGTGAACGTCCTGAAGTATCTGAAAACAATACTCAAACACGTGGTGGAGGTTCAAACTTCAGTCAGGGTACTTCATACAATCAAAGAGACATCGTAGAAGAAGATACACTTTCACAATCTAACGATCGATTTGATGATAGAGGCAAAGATGAGCCAGATGTTCCAACTTTCTTAAAAGGTAATAGTTCTAGAAGAGAAAGACGCAGAAGATAAGCGAATTTTGATAGATTTTAAAGGAGATATTGGCAGCCCAATGTCTCCTTTCTTTCTAGGTGGGGTTTACTGTGATTGATAATTTTTCTTTTAGACATTTCGATAATTTTGTTGGCTATGTAACTGACGAACTCACACTGGGTTATACAAAACGTGTGGATGGTTTCAGTGAATATCCTGAAAAAAGTTTTAATATGGCACTTTACATCGATGATGAAGAGAATAATGTCCACCGCCATCAGGATATATTAGGTGAAAAAATTGATTTCCCTGTAGAAAATTGGGTCTTACCTATTCAACGTCACGGCGGTAACATTAGAGAAGTTAAGTTAGTTGACCGAGGAACCAATATTAGATCACTCAGTGAGTCATTTTATGATGTAGACGGTGTCTATACTTATGATAGAGATGTTCTGTTAACGATGAACTATGCGGACTGTATTCCAGTCTATGTATGGAGTGAATTGGATGACTTTATTGGTTTAGCTCACGCGGGTTGGCGTGGGACACAAGCCCATATTACTAAAAAGCTAATCGAAGCTTATAAAGGTAATATAGAGAACCTTAGAGTTGTAATTGGTCCAGGTATTAACAAGGACAATTACGAAGTGGACGACAAAGTTATCGATGCACTTAGCCCCTTATCAACCGAGTCATATAGCCAGACATCTACAGGTTATTTATTAGATTTAAAAAATGTGAATAGTGAACAAGCTCAGCATGCAGGAATTGATTCAAACCATATTCACGTGACTGATTTTGGCACAGAAGAAGCGGACTTTTTCTCCTATCGGTTAGAAAAAGGGAAAACTGGTCGTGCACTTGCTTTTATTGGAAGGAAGCGTAAAGATGATTAAGGAAAATTACGAACAGATTAGAAATGAAGTTGGCGATGGTGTGAATATCATTGCCGTGACGAAATATCATAGTGTAGAGGAAACACTTGAAGCTTATAATAGTGGGGTGCGTCATTTTGGTGAAAATAGGGTAGAGGGCTTTATAGAGAAAAGAAAAGCCTTACCTGAAGACGCTGAAGTTCATTTCATCGGTACGATGCAATCCAGAAAAGTTAAAGATGTGATTGAAAATTTAAACTATCTCCATTCACTTGAGAGAGAAAGTGTTGCAAAAAAAATTGAACAGGCAGCACATCATGTTGTAAACTGTTTTATACAGGTAAATGTGTCCAATGAATCTTCTAAGCACGGGATCGCACCTGAAGCTCTTGAGGATTTTTTAGAGACCCTACAAGCCTATGAGTATGTCAATGTCATCGGATTGATGACGATGGCGCCAGCAACAGAAGACCAAGCTGTAATTGATGATACATTTAAAGGTTTAAGAGACTTAAGAGATCAAGTTCAAGTTAAATATCCAACTGTCACTGAGTTGAGTATGGGTATGAGTAACGACTATCCTAGCGCTGTAAGTTTTGGTGCGACTTTTATACGCATTGGGAGTAAAATAATGGGGAACTAGGTGATTATATGGCTATTACAAAGTTTATAAAGGACTTATTTGTCGTCGATGTTGAAGAAGAGGTACCAGTTCAAAAAGAACAATCTTCAGTATCGAAAGTTACTAATCTTAAGACTGATAAACAGAACAATAGTCGTCACAAAGCGGCGGCAGAGAAGAGAAAACCTGAAACCAAATCTAAGTTGATTGATGTCAAAGACAGCGATAAGAAAGAAAAAATGATTCAATCGAAAAGAAAGCAAAGTCATCAAGGAAAATTTGAAGATAGGTCACAATCGAACCGCGGGGAGAATCGTGCAATGTCAGCAAATAATCAAAGTACAAAAGTCTGCTTATTTGAACCAAGAGTGTTTGCAGAAACACAAGATATTGCAGACGAATTAAAAAGTAACCGAGCAGCACTTGTGAATTTAACGAAGATTGATAGTGTGGCTAAGAAGCGAATTGTGGACTTTCTAAGTGGTACGGTATATGCTTTGGAAGGTGATATTCAAAGAGTCGGCACTGATATCTTTTTATGTACACCAGACAGCTTTGGTGTTGAGGGAGAAATCTCCGACAAAGAAGCACTTTTCGATGAAATGTAAGGAGAATATATTTGGATAATTCATTACTAATACAAATACTTATTTATATCGTCCAGTTTTTTAATTTTGTTTGGCCGATATTCACCTGGGGACTTATTATTTATATATTATCCTCATGGTTTCCAGCTTTACGAGAGTCTGCATTTGGAGAATTTCTAGGTAAGGTCTATGAGCCACTCTTAGAACCATTTAGAAAACTTATTCCACCACTTGCTGGCATGATTGACCTATCTCCAATAATTTTAATTATCATTTTGAATTTATTCGGACGAGGCATGAATGAAATATTCCAAGTCATCTTTTCTTGGCTTGCTTAAGAGTGTAATAGAATGTAGGACTTGTACCCGCGCTTGTTTATAAATCTAAGCGCGGGTCATTATATTTAAGGTGTGATCTGATTGAAAGGCATAATGCAACATTTTAGAAAGGACGAGCATGAAATGCTCTCACTTTTAAATAGTAAATTTGAGACAGCTGACCGTAATTATTATGCTGTTGTCACGGATTTTTTAAATCCGAGAGAAAGAAAGATGGTCGAGAGCTTAAGTGGTTCATTTCCTGATATAAAAGTAGAATATTACGGAGGGGGTAATAATGAGGAACGCGAAAGAATGCGCGCCTTGTTATCACCAGAGTTTATAGAAATCACTTTAGACGACTTTGAAATTACGGTGTTTGAAGTCTCCTATCCAGAAAAATTTGTAACCTTAAGTCATAGAAATATATTGGGTGCAGTGATGAATTTAGGATTGGATAGAGGGATTATTGGCGACATCATAGTTGGTGAAAAAATACAATTTGCGGTATCATCACCATATAAGGACTTATTTATTAACGAGTTAACAAAAATAAAAAATGCACCAATATCCTTAAAAGTTATACCGCATCAGTTGTTTCAAGATAACAGATTGACTGTTAAACATGTATCTATAATGTCTAGTTCATATCGGCTTGATGCTATCGTTTCACATGTTTTAAAAGAGGGAAGAGCAAAGTCTAAAGAAAGAGTACAAAAGGAAAAGGTGAAAGTGAATCATTCGATTGTCGATGAACCATCCTTTATAATAGAATCTGGTGACATCATATCAGTTAGAGGTTTCGGACGTTTTATAGTCTCTGAGCAACTCGCTGAAACTAAAAAAGGAAAGTATAAAGTTGATGTTAAGATTGTCACTGATAATTGAGGTGTAAAAATGAACAAAGATGAAATTGTTAATAAAAAATTCACCACGGTCTACCGTGGACTTGATGAACAAGCTGTCAGACAACATTTATCAGAAGTACAAAAGTTTATAGATAGTAAAGATGAACGTATCAGACAACTCGAAGAGACGCTAAATGATAGACAGGAAAATTTAAACAGCTTTAAGAGCGTTGAATCTTCAATAAATGAAGCGATTCTGAGCGCAACAAAAGCAGGTGATGATATTAAACTAAGAGCACAAAATCTTGGGGATAGTATCGTAGAAAAAGCACATAATGAAGCGGCTCAGATTAAAGAAAGAGCAGAACGTGAAGCAACTGAAGCAAGGTCTTATACTGATAACTTAAGAAGAGAAGCAAAAGTATTCAGAGCGCGATATAAAATGCTGATTCAAGCACAACTAGATTTGATCGAAACAGACGATTGGGAGCAAATGTTGAAACTTGATGATGAGAACCTTGACAAACAGTAAATTTACATTGACGAATGAAGAGAAATTTAGCATAATTAGTATGTATTATTAGACACGGAAAGTGTTCATAAGATGTTCAGCGAGCGAGGGAAGGTGAGAGCCTCGACAAACATGAACGCAGTCTATCACTAATGATTTATAATGAATATATATAAAGAGGACTCTAAGCAGTCAAAAAGGGTGGTACCGCGGTTATTCGTCCCTTGTTTTGCTTAGGGTCCTTTTAATTTATAAAAGGAGAATTTACATGGATTATAAAGATACCCTGTTAATGCCAAAAACAGCTTTTAAAATGCGTGGCGGTTTAGTCAATAAAGAACCAAAAATGCAAGATCATTGGCGTGATATTGACCTCTATAACAAAAAGCTTAAATTGAATGAAGGTAACACACCATTTGTATTACATGATGGTCCACCGTATGCGAACGGTAATCTTCATATGGGGCATGCCTTGAACAAGATCATCAAAGACTTCATCATCCGTAATAAACAAATGCAAGGTTATTATTCACCTTACGTACCTGGTTGGGATACACACGGTCTGCCAATCGAACAAGCCTTAACAAACAAAGGTGTCGACAGAAAATCGATGTCGATTGAAGAATTTAGAAATAAATGTATTGAGTTTGCAAACTCTCAAATTGATATCCAACGTGAAGGATTTAAACGTATGGGTGTTGATGGTGAGTGGGACAACCCTTATTTAACTTACAAACCTGAATTTGAAGCATCTCAAGTCCGTGTCTTAAAAGATATGGTAGAAAAAGGTCTTATTTATAAAGGGAAAAAACCAATCTACTGGTCTCCTACAAGTGAGTCATCTCTTGCAGAAGCTGAATTAGAATACAAGGATAAAAAATCACCATCTATCTATGTTGCATTTGAAGTCACAGATGGTAAAGGTATTGTCGATAACGGTGTGAAATTTGTCATATGGACAACAACACCATGGACAATTCCATCAAACTTAGCACTGGCTGTCCATAAGAATTTAAACTATGTTCAGTTTAACTATCAAGGTGAAGAATACATCGTCGCTGAAGACCTATTAGATTTCTTCTGTGAAGAAGTTGAATTCGATAAGGAACAAGTAACCCGTACAAAAGAGTTTAAAGGTGAGGCACTTGATCGTCTTGTTGCGCGTCACCCATTAATCGACCGTGACAGCTTAGTGGTTTTAGGTGATCATGTAACTACTGAAGCAGGTACTGGGGTAGTTCATACTGCACCTGGTCACGGAGATGATGACTTTAAAGTTGGCCAACAGTATGGTTTAGACGTCTTGAGTCCAGTAGATGACAAAGGTGTATTTACGAGTGAGGCTGGTAAATATGAAGGACTCTTCTATGATGAAGCTAATAAGGTGATCACTGAAGATCTAGAAGCTGCTGGCGCACTCTTAAAACTGTCATTCTATACACACTCATATCCACATGACTGGCGTACGAAAAAACCGGTTATATTCCGTGCCACACCACAGTGGTTTGCATCAATCGATGGTGTACGTCAAGACATCTTAGATGCCTTAATGGATACTAAATTCCAAGTAGAATGGAACCGTAAGCGCATGTACAACATGATTAAGAACAGAGGAGACTGGATCATTTCTCGTCAGCGTGTCTGGGGTGTGCCACTACCGTTCTTCTATGCAGAAGATGGTCAGGAAATCATCGATGCAGATGTCATTGAGCACATTGCTACACTCTTTGAAAAACACGGTTCAAACATCTGGTTTGAATGGGATGCAAAAGATCTTCTACCTGAAGGCTTTAGCCATGAAGGCTCACCAAATGGTGAATTCACTAAAGAAACAGATATTATGGATGTATGGTTTGATTCTGGGTCAACACACCGCGGTGTCTTAGACTATAGAGATTATCTGACTTATCCTGCTGATCTTTACTTTGAAGGTTCAGACCAATATCGTGGTTGGTTTAACTCATCACTGATAACGAGTGTGGCAACAAAAGGGCACTCACCATACAAAGAACTACTTTCTCACGGTTTCGTTATGGACGGCCAAGGTAAAAAAATGTCTAAATCACTAGGCAATGTTATCCTACCGACTAAAGTAATGCAGCAAATGGGTGCAGATATTATCCGTTTATGGGTTATGTCATCTGACTTCCAAGAAGATGTTAGAGTGTCTGACGATATTCTTAAACAAGTATCTGAAGTTTACCGCAAAATCCGTAACACATTTAGATTTTTACTAGGTAACGTCAATGACTTTAATCCAAATGTTGATGCAGTGGCTTACGATGATTTATTTGAAGTGGATAAGTATATGTACAATCGCTTTAATAAATTAAAAACATTCATGCTAGATTCATATGATAAGTATGACTATGTAACGATGTATCAAACCGTACAGAACTTTATCAATGTAGATCTTTCTAACTTCTACTTAGATTATGGTAAAGACATTCTTTACATTGAAAAAGCGGATGCACCAATCAGACGTAGTTTACAGACAGTATTGTATAAGATTCTTAAAGAATTGAACTTATTACTAACACCGGTTCTTGTTCATACAACTGAGGAAATCTACGAGCACACACCGTTTACAGAAAAAGAAAGTGTGCACTTAGAACACTATCCAGAGCGTGAAGACATAGATCAAGCACTCGTTGAAAAATGGCAGAAATTCATGGCAGTTAGAGATGACGTGTATAAAGCTTTAGAAGTTGCAAGAAACGAAAAAGTCATCGGTAAATCACTAGATGCTAAAGTGACTATCAGTCAACCAGAAAACTTAGACTTAGACGATATACGTGGTAGCTTAGCACAGTTCTTCATCGTGTCTCAGGTTGAAGTAGTTGATGAACTCACTGACGGTACAGCTTATGACAACGTTAAGGTCAAAGTTGAGCATGCAGAAGGTGAACGTTGTAACCGTTGCTGGAACTATTCAACGGCAGATTCAATTGTGAGCGGTGAGGATGATATTTGCCCACGTTGCCGTGAAGTTGTGGATGCACTTTAAGTTATGAAAAAATATAGAATTGGTCCTATGTTAATCTTAGCCATTGGCATTCTCATCTTTGACCAGGTCACTAAATTCTTAGTCGCGACACAGATGTCGCTCGGAGAATCTATACCGGTTTTTGGAGAAACGCTACAGATTACTTCACATAGAAATAGTGGCGCTGCCTGGGGCATGTTTGAAGGTCGTATGATATTCTTTTACATCATCACAGTTATTGTGATTGGATTCTTAATTTATCTTTATAAAACAGAGGCAAACAACAATCTGATGATGCAAATCGGTATTGCTATGTTGTTAGCAGGTGCTATCGGTAACTTTATAGACCGATTACTGTTTCAAGAGGTGGTCGACTTTGTCGATGTGTTGATTATCAATTATGATTTTCCAATATTTAATGTAGCAGATAGTGCCTTAACAGTCGGCGTCATTATTCTATTAATCGAAGTATTTATAACGGGGAAAGGTAAGGAAACGAAATGACATTAATTATTGAAAGTTCCAATCAAGGCGATCGTCTAGATACGTTGCTCTCTAAAACCGAACCCGATACGTCACGAACAGACATTCAAAATAGAATTAAATCTGGCCATATTACAGTCAATGGTCAAACTGTAAAATCAAATTATAAGGTGAAAACAGGCGATGAAATTGAGTTTCTAGAGAGAGAAACGATAGTGTCTGATATCACGCCTGAGAATTTAAATTTGAATATAATCTATGAAGATGAAGATGTAGCCGTTGTGGATAAACCGCGCGGTATGGTTGTTCACCCTGCTGCTGGTCATGCAACTGGAACACTCGTCAATGGACTGATGTATCAATTGGATAATCTTTCTGGTATTAACGGAGAACTCCGTCCTGGTATTGTCCATCGTATTGATAAGGATACGTCTGGCTTATTGATGGTTGCTAAAAATGATGTGGCACATAGAGCCTTGGTTGAACAACTTATGGATAAGACAGTGACGAGAAAGTATACAGCCCTTGTTCACGGTGTGATACCGCATAATTTAGGTACAGTTGAAGCGCCAATTGGGCGCAATCCTAAGGAACGACAGGATATGGCCGTTGTCGATGACGGTAAGGATGCTGTTACGCACTTCAATGTTATTGACCGCTTTAAAGATTTTACCCTTGTTGAATGTATCCTAGAAACAGGTCGTACACACCAGATTAGGGTACACATGAAGTATATTGGTTATCCTTTAGCTGGAGATCCTAAGTACGGACCGAGAAAAACAATAGACACTGATGGTCAGTTACTTCATGCAGGTGTGATCGGTTTTAATCATCCTAAAACAGGTGAGTATTTAGAGTTTAAGCAGCCATTACCTGAGTACTTCACACGTGAACTAGATGAATTAAAACGAACAGAAAGTTAAAAGTTTTGTTGACTTAAGATAAGTCGATTGTTATGATGGTTTCAATCAAATGAATACGAAGTCTTTAAATTTTAGTCCTGTGAGGCTAAGAAGACGTGACGCGCACATGGAAAACCACCTAGAATAGGTGTGTCTTTTCCATGTGATAATAGAGCATATCTATATACTCATGTCTTCGGACATGAGTATTTTTTTTATAAATTTGGAGGGAATAAAATGTCAGTCAAGATAATAATGGATGAAGCACAAATTAATCGGGCAATTACCCGCATGTCACATGAAATTTTAGAAAAACATAAAGGGCCTGAGAACATCGTCATACTTGGAGTAAAAACGCGAGGTGAGCACTTAGCAAGGCGCATCACTGAAAAAATTGAGTCAATAGAAGGCGTAAAAATCCCAACCGGAACAATCGACATTAGCGGTTATCGAGATGATCGACCAGAAGATGCGAAGTCAAGTGATGCAGTGATTACTGAGGCAGATTATACAGATAAAAATGTAGTGATTGTCGATGACGTATTAGAAACAGGACGCACCATTAGAGCAGCTATCGATGCGATTTTAAACTTAGCTCGACCAAAGACCATTTCACTTTCCATATTAGTTGATAGAGGCCATAGAGAACTCCCAATTCGCCCAGACTATATCGGTAAAAATATACCGACATCTAAAAGTGAGAAGGTCATTGTAAAGGTTGACGAAGTCGACGGGGAAACGAGCGTCACAATCCAATAGTAAAAGGAGATGTACACATGTCAGGTAAAACGACCGAAGATGCCTTATTTGAAAGAACGGTGGAACCAAAGTTAGATGTTCATGAAAGACCCAAACCGCTACAAGGGCTATTGCTCAGTTCACAGCACCTCTTCGCTATGTTCGGTGCCACAGTACTAGTACCCTTCTTAACTGGGTTACCAGTCAGCGCGGCACTGATTGCAAGTGGAATCGGGACACTGATTTATATTCTTGTCACCAAGGGACAGATACCAGCTTACCTCGGTTCAAGTTTTGCTTTTATACTACCGATTACGATTGCACTCGGTGCGAATAGCCTTGGTGAAGTATTGACTGCGCTCTTCTTTAGTGGTGTGCTCTACGTATTGATAGGCTTCATAATAAAGCTCGCTGGTACCGATTGGATCATGAAAATGTTACCGCCGATAGTTGTAGGACCAGTCATTATGGTGATTGGACTTGGCTTGGCTCCAGTTGCAGTGGATATGGCCATGTACACGGACTCAGGGAATCAGCAAGGTTACAGCATGACTTATATTACTGTCGCTCTAATTACCTTGGTGATTACAATTTTAGCTTCCATATTCTTAAAAGGTGTACTCGGCTTGATACCGATACTAATCGGTATAGTCGGAGGGTACATTACAGCCTTAATCTTCGGCATCGTCGACTTGAGTATTATCAGAGACACGGGTTGGTTTGTTTTACCTGACTTGTACGTACCGTTTGTAGACTACACACCAGCGATGAATATCGGACTCTTCATCGTCATGCTACCAATCGTCTTCGTAACGATTTCAGAGCACATTGGACACCAAGTGGTCATCAATAAGATTGTCGGCAGGAACTTCTTTAAAAAACCTGGTCTACACCGTTCGCTCTTAGGTGATGGTCTTGCGACCATGTTTGCGAGCACGATTGGCGGTCCACCAACAACAACTTATGGTGAAAACATTGGGGTGCTTGCGATAACGAGAATTTTTTCGATCTGGGTTATCGGCGGGGCGGCTGTACTTGCAATCATCCTCGGCTTTGTTGGTAAATTTACAGCCGTAGTTCAAAGTATCCCTTCACCAGTCATGGGAGGGGTATCCATCCTGCTATTCGGGATCATCGCAGCCAGTGGTTTACGCATGCTCATAGATGCGAGAACTGACCTTGATAACAAGAGAAATCTCGTCATCGCGTCGGTCATACTCGTCATCGGTATCGGTAAGGCGCATCTAGATTTCACTATAGGAAACATTCCTTTTAACTTAGAGGGCATGGCCTTAGCAGCCTTAGCAGGCATAATATTAAATCTAATTTTACCTAACAAGGAGATGGACTAAATGAAAAACTTATTATCAATGGAAGAAGTTAACGTAAATGACATTGAAGCTTTAATTACGAGAGCATTAGAGATTAAATACGGTAAGCCAGTGATGAAGTTAAACGATAAAACCGTCGTCAACTTGTTCTATGAAAACTCAACGCGTACAAAGGTCAGCTTTGAAATGGCTGAGAAAAACTTGAACCTAACCCAGCTACCTTTTGATATCGCAACGAGTTCAGTGTCTAAGGGAGAATCGCTCTACGATACATGTAAAACACTAGAAGCAATTGGAGCGGATGCACTGATCATTAGACATCCTGATAATAAGTATTATCAAGAATTAGATAATATCAATATTCCCATAATCAACGGCGGTGACGGCAGTGGTTCACACCCAACACAGTCACTTTTAGATATGATGACCATCTATGAAAACTTAGGTAGGATTGCAGGCTTAAAAATTGCGATTGTAGGTGATATCAAGCACTCGAGAGTCGCTAAATCAAATGCACAGGCGCTTTCTAAAATGGGTGCAGACGTCTATTTCTCAGGACCAGAAGTCCTGCAAGAAGCGTCACTCAATGTACCTTATATCGATTTAGATGAAGCAGTTAAAACATGTGATGTTGTTATGCTACTTAGAGTACAGCATGAACGACATGAATCTTTTGAAGAGATGGATAAGTCAGAGTACAACCGCTTATACGGCATGAATGAAAAACGCTTAAAGGAAATGAAAGATCACGCCATTATTATGCACCCTGCACCTATGAATAGAGGTGTTGAAATAACAGATAGCCTGGTTGAATGCGAAAAAAGTGTCATCTTTGAACAGATGTCAAACGGTGTTTTCATGCGTATGAGTATTTTAGAACGTGTACTGGAAGGAGAAGAATCATATGTCAATGCTACTAAAGCACGCTACGCTCTTATATAAAGGGTCTGAAATTACGAGAGATGTTCGTATAGAAGATGGTATTGTCACTGAAATTGGTGAATCATTAACTGGCGTTGACAAAGAGATTGATTGTTCAGGGAAACTTTTATCTGCAGGATTTGTCGATGTCCATGTTCATCTAAGAGAACCAGGTTTTGAACATAAAGAAACTGTTGCAACAGGCACAAAGGCTGCTGCTCGTGGTGGCTTTACAACCATCTGTCCAATGCCAAACACATCCCCAATCATTGATTCTATCGAAGAACTTAATAAGCTTAATGCAATTATAGAAAGAGATGCAGTGATTGAGGTATTGCCTTATGTGTCGATTACAAAAGGGTTACAAGGGGATACGCTCGTTGATTTCCCTGCCTTAAAGAAAGCTGGCGCATTTGCATTTACTGACGATGGAGTCGGTGTCCAAAGTGCGGATATGATGTACCGTGCTATGCAAAAGGCTAGTGAAATTGATATGCCTATTGTCGCGCATACAGAAGAAAATTCTCTTATATACGGTGGTGTCATTCACCAGGGTAAGATAAGTGAAAAATTAGATATTCCTGGTATCCCATCGATTACAGAAGCTGTTCAGATCGCAAGAGACGTCCTCTTAGCTGAAGCGGCAGATTGTCATTATCATGTCTGTCACGTTTCAACGAAAGAAAGTGTTCGAGTGATTAGAGATGCGAAACGTGCAGGAATTAAAGTTACTGCTGAAGTCACACCGCACCATTTAGTTTTAGACGAAAATGATATTACAACGCGAGACCCTAACTTTAAGATGAACCCACCACTTAGAGCATCAACAGATAAACAAGCGCTAATAGAAGGGCTCTTAGACGGGACGATTGATTTTATTGCCACTGATCATGCACCTCATCATGAAGATGAGAAGAATGTAGGCATATTAAAAGCGCCATTTGGTATTACCGGAAGTGAAAATGCCTTCCAGTTACTATACACGAGACTTGTACAAACAGGCGTCTTTACACTCGAACAACTGCTTGATTGGTTGACAGTAAGACCTGCTGAAGTTTTCAACTTAGATCGCGGGAAGTTAGAGGTTGGTCAACGAGCAGACTTAACTTTAATTGATTTAGAAAAAACCTATACCTTAAATAAAAAAGACTTTTTATCGAAATCGCAGAACACGCCTTTTGATGGTGTGGAACTAAACAGTGATATTGTCTTAACTATATCTCAAGGTCGTATCGTCTACCAAAATATGTGAAACAGGGGTGCCTCATGCTTAGAGAAGGTAAAGTGGTTGCTAAAAGTTACATAGCAAGAGATGTGTTTGAGTTTGTTATTGCAGTCGACCTCAAAAATATAGAAATTAGACCTGGCCAATTTGTGCATGTACGGGTCTCGGAATCGACAGAACACGTCTTAAGACGACCGATTTCAATTTCTTCTGTTGATACAATCAATCATACAATCACGCTTGTTTTTAGAGCTGGTGACCAAACGAGCGGTACTAATAAAATAGCACTAACTGCTGTCGGTGAGCATCTAGACCTATTGTTACCTCTAGGAAATGGCTATAAGTTAGATGATGTCAACCAAGGAGATAGTGTCCTCATTATCGGTGGAGGCATTGGTGTACCGCCACTCTACGAATTGTCTAAAAGATTAAATGATAGAGGGTTAAGGACGACACATATTCTCGGCTTTAACAGTGAAAAAGATGTGTTTTACGAAGATAAATTTAAAGCGCTTGGTGAAACTTATATTGCCACTGCTGATGGTTCTTATGGCAATCCTGGCTTTGTCACAGATGTCATTGAAGAAATCGGTGACGCTTTTGATAAGTTTTACGCTTGTGGTCCGAAGGTAATGTTAAAAGTCCTAGATGAAACATTAGTTATCGATGGCTATATTTCCTTAGAAGAACGAATGGGTTGTGGCATCGGGGTGTGTTATGCCTGTGTGTGTCAAAGTAGGAAACAAGGGCAGCTTAAAATATGTACAGATGGACCAGTATTTGAAAAGGGAGCGATTATTCTATGAATCACAAATTAAAGGTCTCTTTACCTGGTCTAGACTTAAAAAATCCTGTCATGCCGGCTTCTGGTTGCTTTAGTTTTGGACAGGAATTCAGTAAACTATACAACTTATCTGAACTTGGCGCCATTATGATTAAGGCTGCAACAGAAGAAGAACGAGCGGGTAATTTAACACCTCGTGTAGCAGAAACATCAAGTGGTATGTTGAATGCAATTGGTCTACAGAACCCTGGTGTTGATCATATTATAGAAAACGAATTAAAATTTCTAGATACATACGATGTACCTATCATTGCTAATGTTGCGGGCACAATAATCGAAGATTATGTTGAGGTTGCAAGAAAAATTTCAGCTTCACCTACAGTAAAGGCTTTGGAATTAAATATATCTTGCCCAAATGTTAAAGAAGGTGGCATCCAATTTGGAACAGATCCAAAGACGGCAAAAGAATTAACACGGGCTGTTAAAGAAGTCAGTCAAAAGCCGGTCTATGTAAAACTTTCACCAAATGTTACAAGTATTGTTGAGATGGCAAAAAGTGTGAGTGAGTATGCTGATGGTCTAACGATGATCAATACCTTAGTGGGTATGAAGCTCGATAGTAACGGAAAACCATTGCTCAATAATAAGACTGGCGGACTCAGTGGGCCAGCTATAAAACCTGTTGCAATCAATATGGTCTATCAAGTGCGTCAAGCACTACCAGATATACCAATTATCGCTATGGGTGGGATTAGTAACGTTGATGACATTATTGATTTCATCAGTGTGGGCGCCGATGCGGTTGCAATAGGGACAATGAATTTTACGAATCCTTTTATTTGTAAGGAGCTTATCGAGCTTTTATCAAAAAAAGTGAGTGACATGAATTTAAACCACATACACGATATTAAAGGACGCGCACTTGTCTAAGAGGAGAAATATAATGACGAATTCACTAATTATCGCTTTGGATTATCCAAACTTAAAAGAAGCAAAACAGTTTTTAAATCATTTCGATGAGCCGCTCTATGTCAAAGTTGGCATGGAATTATACATGCAAGAAGGTGCGAATGTGATTTCTTATCTAAAGGGTGCGGGCCATCAGGTGTTTTTAGATTTAAAACTACATGATATTCCGACAACTGTAGAGAGAACGATGGCAGTCTTAGGTCATTTAGATGTTGATATGATCAATGTTCACGCTCAAGGTGGCTTCGACATGATGAGCAGAGCAAGTGTAGCTTTTAAAGCAGCAAATCAGAACGGCAAGATTATTGCAGTGACGCAATTGACATCTTTTGATGAAAAAACGATGCAAAAAGAACAGCAAACATCACTTTCTATGACAGACAGCGTCTTACATTATGCCAAGCTTGCCTATAAAGCTGGTTTGGATGGGGTGGTGTCATCACCATTAGAAAGTCGCTTGATTCATAACGAGATTGCTGATGATTTTTTAACAGTCACACCAGGCATACGTTTGACTAACAATAAGGCGGATGATCAGGTACGTGTTGTCACACCAGAACGTGCACGACTGCTAACTTCGGATTATATTGTCGTCGGTCGACCAATTACGGGAAGTGATGATCCAAGAAGTGCGTATCATCATATTAAACAACTATGGGAGGGTAAGTAAATTGTCTAAAGAAATTGCCAAAATACTACTAAAACTTGGTGCGGTTAAGCTATCGACACGTGAAACCTTTACATGGGCAAGCGGGATAAAGTCTCCAATCTATTGCGATAACAGACAAATTTTAGGAGACATTAATTCCCATAGAACAGTTATTGAAAAGTTTAAAAGTTTGGCAGGAAGATACGGCGCTATTGATGTAGTAGCCGGAACAGCAACAGCGGGTATACCGCATGCCACATTGTTAGCAGATCGATTAGACTTACCTTCCGCATATGTAAGAAGCAGTAAAAAATCACACGGCACAGGACGCCAAATAGAAGGGGCGCCGGTCGCTGGTAAAAATGTATTATTGATTGAAGATTTGATTTCGACCGGCGGCTCCAGTCTTAATGCAGTTGTAGCTTTAAAAGAAGAAGGTGCCAATGTTGTCGGCGTACTTGCTATATTTTCTTACGGTATTGCAGGAGTAGAAGAAAAATTCTCCAAAGCAGACTGTAAATTAGAGGTGCTGACTAATTTAGATACGATTTTAAGAGAAGCGGTTGATTGTGGCGTCATTAATTCAGATGAGCATGCTCAGATTTTAGAATTTAGAGATGGATTGTAAGGTCTTGTGCCACTGTGAATCTGACAGTGGCGTGATTATGTATTATTGCGCCACTGTGGTCTCGACAATGGCGTGATTATGTATTATTGCGCCACTGTGGAGTTGACAGCGGCGTGATTATGGATTATTGCGCAACTGTGATCTCGACAATGGCGTGATTATGTATTATTGTGCCACTGTAGTCTCGACAGTGACGTGATTATGGATTATTGCGCCATTGTAGTCTCGACAGTGACGTGATTATGGATTATTGCGCCACTGTGATCTCGACAATGGCGTGATTATGGATTATTGTGCCACTGTGGAGTTGACAGCGGCCCGCCAAACAAAAATCGGCTCACTGTAAAACACACAGTGAGCCGACCTAAAATAAGATCAATATTTATTTTTCCATCGCTTTAATTTTGTCGCTATCTGGAGTCACATTAACTGTCGTCTGTTCTGAATAGCTAACAAAGCCTGGTTTCGTGCCCGGTATGTTTTTAACATGTTTGACTTCTGTATAGTCAACCGGTACTCCAGCAGATTGGCCTGCCTTAGAATAATATGCAGCTAACATTGCTGCTTCTAATATATCCGCTTCTTCTATATCATTCGCATTATGTGCAATAACGACGTGTGAACCTGGAATATCTTTAGTGTGGAACCACAGATGGTTGTTCTGAGCTTGACGGTTAGTTAGGTAGTCATTTTGTTTATTATTTTTACCGACAAAGACAGGTAAGCCGTTTGATGTCACAAATTCATGTAGCTGAATCTTTTTCTGTTTCTTTTTCTTCTTAGATTTTTGTGCTTTTATGATTTTCTCTTCTACAAGCTCTTGTCTAATTTCCTCTACTTCATCTTCTGTCGAAATATTCTCCATCTGATGCAGTAAATTATTAAAGTATTCAACATCCATATGCGCAATTTTTAGCTGTTCTTCAGCAATCTTTTCCCTATTTTTCAACTTATTATATCGGTTGTAATAGTACTGTGCATTTTCTGATGGTGACCGTTGTTGATCTAAAGGAATATCGATTTCTTCATTTGTGTAATAGTCGAGTACCTTAACATTTTCTTGAAATGGTTTAATCGTGTGCATATATGCCGTTATCAATTCACCATACTTTTGATATTTGTCTTTTTCTTTTGCTTCTTTTAGATCATCTTTAAGCTTGTCAATCTTCCTAAGTGTCTTATCATGCTCACGTTCTATCACTTGATAGTAGTCAGACGCCTTTTGTTTAATCATACTTTTTTTAGCTCTCTGATGGTAAAACTCATCCATAAGTTCACTTAAATTATCGTATGTTTTTGTTGGATTTCCAAGATGGTGGAGTCTAGTAAAATAAAAGGCAGGTTTGTCAAGATTATAAAAAACGGGTTCCACTTTTTGGCTTTCATCCAAGGTATCTTTAATCGCATCGACGATATTTTCCTTATTAAAATAGGTTACCTTAGACTCAACTTCTTTTATAAAGAGTGGGCTGAAGCCCTCGATATGATTTAAAATTTGCTTGTTGACCTTACCCTTATTCCAATCGATAAACTTCGGTAGCTCGTCAATTTCTGAAGTTCTTGGATTTAGCTTCTTACCTGTCGGCGGTTTTTCGTAACTAAAGCCTGGCATGATAGTACGTGCATTATTGTTTGGTGTGAGGTGTTTGATACTTTCAATAATTTTATAGGTTTGATCAGTAAGAATTATATTTGAGTGACGTCCCATAATTTCTAAAATTAAAATTCTTTCGATATCATCGCCAATATCATTTATAGCACGTATATGAATATGAACAATTCTATCGTTACCTTGTTGTTCTACTGAAGTGATGATGCCACCCTCGATGTGTTTTCTTAATACTCGAGTAAACATTGGGGGTTCAAATGGAAATTCATATTTTTCTGCAGTAATATGAAATCTTGAGAACATCGGATGACTACTGATTAATAACTGATGGTTTTTACCAGCCGCACGCATTTTAAAGAGAAGGGTAGTCTGGTCCATTTGATGTATTTTATTAATTTTACCACTCACTAGAAATTGTAATTCGTCTACAAGTGCATGTGTAAAATTTCCGTCTAATGCCATGGGTATTCCTCCTCAAAATGATTACATATTATTTTATCATGAATGTCGGGTCAATGTCGGCAATATTGATGAAATTTCAGATGATCTATGATACATTAAGAAGTAATCAAAATTAGAAAGGTTACATTCCATGGTATCTGATAAAGGATTGCTCATCGTACTCTCAGGACCTTCTGGTGTCGGAAAAGGCACAGTTCGTAAAGCTATTTTCGATCATCCTGAGACCAACTTTAAATATTCAATTTCAATGACAACAAGAAACAAAAGAGAAGGCGAAGTTGATGGTGTCGATTACTTCTTTAAAACTAGGGAAGAATTTGAAACATTAATTCGTCAAGATAAGTTTATCGAGTACGCAGAATACGTCGGTAATTATTACGGTACTCCAGTGGATTATGTAAAAGAAACGACTGCTAATGGTCATGATGTCTTTTTAGAAATTGAAGTGGAAGGTGCCAAACAAGTCAGAGAAAAGTTCCCTGAGGCATTGTTTATCTTCTTAGCACCACCAACACTTAGTCAATTAGAAGAACGACTCATCGGCCGTGGAACAGATTCACAAGAAGTCATCGACCACCGCATTAGAGAAGCGAAACGTGAGCTGAACATGATGAATCTTTACGACTATGTCGTAATTAACGACGATGTTACAAAAGCGAGAGAAAGTGTACAGTGCATTGTTGAAGCGAGTCATTTGGAGCGTTCACGTGTAGAAAATAAGTTAAGAAAATTATTATTGGAGGCTAATAATTAATGTTATACCCAGCAGGTCACGAATTAAAAAAACATGTTGATTCAAAATATCTAGTTGTATCTATGGCAGCGAAGCGTGCAAGGGACTTACAAGAGCATCCTGATCGTAAGCTTTTAGACTCATATCGTTCTAAGAAAAATGTTGGCTTTGCATTAGAAGAAATTGCGGCCGGCAAAGTGACAGTAGAAAAATAGTTCAAAAAATAACGCTGACAAGTCATTGTCAGCTTTTTTTAAAGAGGTGGGAAATTTGGCAAATATCGTAATCGGTGTTACAGGCGGCATTGCCAGTTATAAGGCGATCGATTTAACGAGCAAACTTGTTCAAAGAGGCCATGCAGTTCGAGTCGTTTTAACAGATAATACCCAAGAATTCGTTACACCACTCGCTTTTCAAGCTATCAGTCGTAACCATGTCTATACCAACACTTTTTTAGAAGAGGACCCAGCCTCAATTGCACATATTAAAATTGGTGAATGGGCAGATGTAATTGCAGTTGTACCAGTGACTGCAAATACTATAGGGAAATTTGCGAATGGTATCTATGACAACATGTTACTCAATGTACTCGCAGCGAATACTAAGCCGGTATTAATGGCGCCAGCAATGAATGTACACATGCTACATCAGCCTTCAGTACAAAACAATATCGATAAACTGCGTGCACAAGGCGTGACATTCATTGACTCAGAATCAGGCTTTTTAGCATGTGGCTATAATGCTAAAGGACGTTTAGCAGATGTCGTTAAGATTGTGGATAAGCTTGAAGGAATGGTCACAGCAAAACAAGATTTTCTTGGTAAGAAAGTGTTAATTACGGCTGGCCCAACGCGTGAAAAACTCGATCCAATACGTTTCTTATCTAATTTTTCAAGTGGCAAGATGGGTTATAGTATTGCTGAAGCCTTTCAAGCACAGGGAGCAGATGTCACTTTAATAAGTGGGCCAGTCAACCTCCCGACTCCGACTGGAGTTAGAAGAATTGATGTGGAGTCAACAGAGGAAATGTTTGAGGCTGTAAAAGCACAAATGAATAACGATATAGGTGTTTTCACTGCGGCAGTTTCTGACTATACAGTAAAAGATGTAAGTAGTAATAAGATGAAGAAGGTCGATGGTGAGTTACCTTCAATTGAACTTATCGAAACACAAGATATATTAAAATATGTGGGTCACAATTCAAAGAATATGTATGTTGTCGGTTTTGCAGCAGAGACACATGACGTTGAATCATATGCGCTTGGTAAGCTTGAAAGTAAAAAAGCTGACGCAATAATTATGAATGATGTATCAAATCCTGAAATTGGTATGAACTCAGATGACAATGAAGTGACGATGCTATTTAAAGATGGTACAAAACACCCATTACAAAAAATGAGTAAACGTCAATTAGCTGATCAGATATTAGAAGTGTTAAAAGAACGGGTGAAAGATTAATGTATGCATCCGTCATCGTGAGTGTGACTTCAAAAGATGTCAATCGTTTGTTTGACTATAAGGTACCGGATCATTTAAGAAATGTGATTAAAGTCGGACACAGGGTGTTTGTACCCTTTGGTCCGAGACATATCCAAGCATATGTCATGGCGTTAAATGAAATTAGTGATGTCCCTGAAAATAAGGTCAAAGAAATTGTTAAAGTCATGGATGTTGAGCCGGTTCTAACAACAGAATTAGTCGCCTTATCAAAAAAGCTTGCGAACTATTATATAGAACCCTATATATCAGTGATTGAAACGATATTACCAGCAGCCTTGAAGACCAAAGCAAAAAAAGTCTTACATTTAAATGATAATGCGACAGCAGAAGCTCGGTTCATGTATGAATCCTTAAACAATGGTCAACTTATAGAGACGAAAAGTTTATCAACGAAAGAACTTGCATCACTTTTACCCTATATAAATCAGGGTGAGGTTTATGAGGATATTCAACTGAGTCAACATACGAGAAAGAAAACCCAAAAAGCGGTGGAGTCACTCTACCTAAATAAATCAACATTGGAACGTGCACCCAAGCAACTTGAAGCGCTCTATGCTGTTGAACAAGCTGAGGAACCTGTATTATTAAGCGATCTTAAGGACCAAGGATATTCTGAAGCAATTGTTAGAGAATTAGAGAAAAAAGGTTTTGTTAGAAAGTTAGACGTTGTCGTTGAAAGAGACCCGTTTGATGGGAAGGTTTTTGAAGCAGACCAGAAGAAAACCTTAACCAAAGAACAAGATGAAGCATTTAAGTCGATTAACCAAGCAGTTATAGAGGGCCAAATTAACACCTATCTCTTACACGGTGTGACCGGTAGTGGGAAGACTGAGGTATATTTACAACTCATTGAAACAACACTAAAAGAAGGAAAAGAAGCGTTAATGCTCGTACCTGAAATTGCTTTAACACCGCAGATGGTTAACCGTTTTAAGGCGCGTTTTGGTGATGATGTTGCTGTACTGCATTCCGCCTTAAGCCATGGTGAAAAATACGATGAGTGGAGAAAGATTAGTGATGGACGTGCGCGTGTTTCAGTAGGTGCACGTTCTTCCATATTTGCACCTTTTAAAAATATAGGGTTAATTATCATCGATGAAGAGCACGAAACGACCTATAAGCAATCTGAAAGACCGATGTATCATGCTGCTGAAGTGGCAAAATTAAGAGCGGAATTCCATAGTTGTCCAGTCGTCTTAGGCTCAGCGACACCGTCATTAGAAAGTTTTGCTCGTGCACAAAAAGGTGTGTATGATTTATTTACTTTAAGCGAACGTCCAAATATGAATCCATTGCCGACCGCAGAAATTGTCGATATGGCTGAGGAACATAAAGAAGGTAATGCTGGAATTTTATCGGCACGTTTAAAAGAAGCGATTCATTCGAGAATAGACAAAGGTGAACAGACCGTGCTCTTGTTAAACCGACGCGGTTTTGCAAACTTTCAAATCTGCCAAAACTGTGGACATGTACCACAATGTCCGAACTGTGATATTTCCTTAACCTATCATAAGACGAATCAGAGTTTGATGTGTCACTATTGTGGTTATGAGGAAGCGGTCAAGAAGCAGTGTCAAGACTGTGGCGCGAGTGATGTAACCTTTAGAGGGACTGGGACACAAAAAGTTGAAGAAATTTTAAGAGATACTTTTGGTGTCGATATCGTCAGAATGGATGTTGATACTACCCAAAATAAAGGAGCACATGAACAATTACTGAAAACTTTTGAAGAACAAAAAGTTCCCATTCTCCTTGGGACTCAGATGATTGCTAAAGGTTTAGACTATCCCAATGTGACCTTAGTCGGCGTCCTAAACGCAGATACGATGTTAAATTTGCCAGACTTTAGGGCGAATGAACGCACCTTTCAATTGCTCACTCAGGTTGCAGGGCGTGCAGGGCGCCACAGTCTACCTGGAGAGGTCATTTATCAGACGTACAATCCAACGCATTATACAATCACTATGGCTAAGGACAATAACTATATTGATTTTTATAGCAAAGAGATGGACTTTAGAAAGTTTGCGCGTTATTCACCGTATTATTTTCATGTCCTATTCACCATATCTAGTGAGCAGATTAAGGATTGTTTAAATGCAACGACAGATATTCATCAAACGCTTGTTGATAGTGTATCCACTTCTGCTTATATTATCGGACCGTCACCAAGCCCAATTGAAAGGATTAAGAACAAGCATCGCTTTCAAATCCTGTTAAAATATAAGAGAGAGCCTGCCCTGATGGATGTATTAAATCAGCTTGATTTAAAATATACTGAGTTATATAAGAAAAGTGGTATATCATTAAAAATTGATGTCGATCCACAATTCATAATGTAGGAGTTTAATTATGACAAAAATAATATTTATGGGTACACCTGATTTTTCGGTGCCAATTTTAAAAGAACTTCAAAAAGAATACGGTGTTGATTTAGTTATCTCTCAACCTGCTAGACCAGTCGGCAGAAAAAAAGTGCTGACAGATCCACCCGTTGCAGTTGCAGCTAAATTGCTCGGTATAGAGGTGTATCAACCAGAAACAATGCAGACTGATGAAGCCCTTCAAAAGGTAAGTGACATTGAGCCAGACCTAATTATCACCGCTGCATTTGGGCAATTATTACCTGAAAGCGTTCTAGAAGTACCAAGATACGGTGCCTTAAATGTGCATGCTTCACTCCTACCTAAACATAGAGGGGGTGCACCCATTCACCGTGCGATCATGAGCGGTGACTCACATACTGGTGTGACGATTATGTATATGGCGAAAAAACTAGATGCAGGGGATATTATTAGTAGCGAGCGTATTGAAATCAAAGATGAAGATGATACGGGTACCTTATTTAATAAATTAAGTTATGTCGGTGCATCTTTATTGATGAAAACTTTACCTTCAGTTTTAAGTGGAGAAAATGAGAGAACAGAACAAGATCATGACGCAGCAACTTTCAGTGCTAACATTTCTAAAAAGGATGAAATCATTGACTTTACTAAAGACGCAAGAGATGTCTTTAATACAATTAGAGGCTTAAATCCATGGCCTGTTGGACATACGACCTTAGATGATAAACGCTTAAAAATATTTAGTGCGTCCTTAACAAATGAAACAACCAACAAGCCTGCTGGAACAATTGTCAAACTGTCTGACGATGGCTTTTTAGTAGCGACAGGAGATGGTTTACTCATCAATTTAACAGAAGTACAACTCGCTGGTAAAAAGCGTGTAAAAGCCTTAGATTTTATAAATAATCAAAAGAACCTAATAGGGGAAAGACTAGGGGTGGATCATGACAGTTAGAGCAATTGCACTCGACTTATTCGAGGCTGTAATAACGGATAAGGCCTATAGTAATATCGCCTTAAATGAAGCCTTAAGATATGAAGACCTATCAACTGAAGATAAGGGACTTTTGACTGAAATACTATATGGTACCTTACAAAGAAAGTTGACTTTAGAGCACTTTATTAAGCCATTTGTTAGGACTAAGTTAAAACGTTGGCAAAGACACTTACTCCTTATAAGTGTCTATCAATTAGAATATCTAGATAGAGTACCGGATTATGCGGTTATCAATGAAGCGGTGGAAATCGCTAAAGATGAAGGTGGTCCGGGCTCAGCTAAACAAATTAACGGGATATTAAGAGCTTACTTAAGAAGTGAACGTCCTGGTTTTACAAATATTAAAGACGATGCACACAGGTTATCATTAATGTATAGCATGCCTAAATGGATTATTAGACATTGGTTTAAACATTATAGTTATGATGAAACTGAAAAGATTTTAGATGCATTGAATGAGCGTCCACAAATGTATTTAAGAACGAATAAGAAATTAATTGATAGAGATGATTTAATCAAAACATTAACCGCTGAAGGATACATGGTGGCACCATCAGACTTGCATCCCGATGCGATTCGTTTCAATGGACAAAATATTACTTTATCCCAAAGTTATAAAGATGGACTGTTTGCAATACAAGATGTTTCTTCGATGTTTGTAGCTATGGCGCTAAAACCAGAAGATAATGATGTAATATTAGATGCATGTAGTGCACCAGGCGGTAAAGGCATGCATGCTTTAGAGTCGATGCATGGTGGAGAAGTCGTTTTCGCTGACTTACATGACCACAAAATTACATTGATTAACAATGAAGCAACACGTCTAAAACATACCAATTATAAAGCGTTATCAGCAGATGCGAAAAGTTTTGATTACGGTAGACAGTTTGACCGCATTATTGTTGATGCACCGTGTTCAGGACTCGGTGTAATTAAGCGAAAACCTGAAATTAAATATGAACGATCTTCTGACAGTATAGAAGAACTCGTTGAATTACAATTAGAAATACTGGATAATGTAAAAAAACACTTAAAACCTGGTGGGATTTTAATCTATTCAACGTGTACCATTCATCAGTTGGAGAATGAAAATGTTGCTTTTACCTTCAAAAAGAAACACGACGACATAGAGTTTGATGATTTCTCCATTCCAGCTTTTGATTTTACCGGACCGTACCGACAAATCTTACCCTATGAACATGATACAGATGGCTTTTTTATAGCAAGATTTAAGAAGTCACAAAGTTGATCAACGGAAGTGAGGGTTTACCTTGGAAGTAACTTCGAAAAGTATATGTGGACAATTCAGAGAAATAAATGAAGATATGACAGGTTTTTTTACCAACCAAACCGGCCAACAACTGCTGTTAATAGCTGATGGTATGGGCGGGCACCAATATGGTGAAGTGGCGAGTCAATTCGTACATGATAAAATTAAGCACGCTTGGGAAGAGAAGAATTTATTTAATATAGATGAGGCTGAAGCATTTTTAAGAGACCTCGTCGTAAAGACCAACCGTGAACTGTATGACTATCAGGAAGAAAACACTAAGTATAAAGGTATGGGCACGACCTTGGTATTAGTTGCTGTTATAGATACGAGTATGCTCGTCTTGAATGTTGGTGATTCGAGGGCTTATGTTATGAACAATCGTAAGATTGATCAGATTACAGAAGATCATACTTTCGTTAATGTACTTGTTGCCAGTGGTGAGATTACTAAAGAAGAAGCTTTATCGCACCCGAGACGTAATTTGATTACGCGTGCTATGGGTACTGAACCGATGATTCAAGCCGATGTCTTCCGATTAAGAGCACGTCAGTATGACTATGCCTTACTTGCGACAGATGGATTAACGGATATTTTACGACCGGACGAAATTCATAAGTTGATGTACAGTGCTAAGCTCAACTTAGAAGAAAAGGCAGAACACCTAGTTCAATCAGCAGAGGACAATCAATCTCGAGATAATATTAGTATTGTCGTTGCTGACTTGAGACGAGGTGACGGGAATTGATCGGAAAAGTAGTGTCAGAGCGTTATAAAATAGAAAAATATCTCGGCGGCGGCATGAGTTCAGTCTATCAGGCTAAAGATATAATTTTAGATAGAGACGTCGTTGTTAAAATGATTAAATCTGATCCGTTAGACAAAGAGAAGTCAGTAAGAAGATTTCAAAGAGAAGTGGAGAGTACAATCCAGCTTTCTCATCCGAATATTGTGAGCGTAATCGATGTGGATGACACTGAAGAATATCATATTCTTGTGACTGAAGTCGTCCACGGGCCAAACTTAAAAGCGTACATTATGAAAAACAATCCTTTAGATATCGATGAAATAGTCAGTATTGCAATGATGACTTTAAAGGGTATAGAACATGCTCATGATAGAGGGATTATTCACCGAGATATCAAACCTCAAAATTTACTTTTAGATGAAAAAGGCAGAATCAAAATTACTGATTTTGGTATTGCTAAAGCACTGAGTGAGACGCGCATGACTGAAACCAATCAAGTCATAGGGTCGGTACAATATATTTCACCTGAACAAGCGAAAGGGCAAAATACTGATGAACGTACGGATATATATTCTTTTGGCATTATGCTATTTGAATTGTTAACAGGACGTTTACCATATGAAGCTGAGACAGCTGTTTCCGTTGCTTTAAAACACATCTCAGATCCTTTTCCGGACATCAATGATTACAGAGAAATTCCAATCGGTTTAAAAAATATTGTTATGAAGTGTACAGAGAAAGATCCAAGAGATCGTTATCGTCACGCAAATGACGTACTTTCTGCACTCGTACATTATAAAGATATGACAGAACCATATCAGCCGGTTAAAAAAATCACCCAAGACAAGACGGTCGTAACTCCGCCGGTTGTCCCAGTTAAGAAAGAAGAGAAAACAGCGCCTAAACAACAAATGGCAAACTCTCAAGTTGTGAATGAACCAAAAGAAGAAAAACTAAAAAAGAAAAGGCGTAAGTGGCCTTGGATTGCTTTACTTATCTTCTTGTTGTTAGCAAGTTCAGCAAGTGCAGCCTTCTTCTTATGGGATAGAATACCGCCGACTGTAGAGATTGAGAACCTACAAAATATGACAGTCGAAGAAGCTGAATCTTACCTTGAATCGGAGTCTCTGGTCTTAGGTGAGATAGAGGAGACCTATGACGATAACTTTGAAGAGGGTACAATTATAGAAACGACGCCAGTTTCTGGATCCGAAGTTGAAAGAGAAAGTGAAATCGATTTTCTAGTAAGTTTAGGAAAACAACCATTTACAGTTGAAGATTATACAGGTGCGAACTTTGAAGAAACCAAAGCAGCTTTAGAAGAAGCTGGTTTTTCAAATGTGGTCGCTGAGTATGAATATTCTGATCAAGAAGTGGGTACAGTGCTTAGTCAATCTATCGAACAAGATGAAGAAGTTTATCCAGAAGAAGAGACGATGACTTTGACAGTTTCAGAAGGACATGAACCAATACCAATCACTAACTATACAGGTACGGACTTTGACACTGCTAAGTCAGAATTAGAAGCTCAAGGTTTCATCGTAAATGTGACAACAGAAGTTTACAGTGATTCAGTAGCAGAAGGTGCGATAGTTTCTCAAGACCCTTCTTATGGAGATTTTTTACCTGGATCACAAATTAATGTTATCGTGTCATTAGGAGAAGCACCGCCAGAAGAAACGACCTATCAAATTTCACTAAATCTACCATATCCTGAATCATCAATATCTGGTTCTGAAAGTTCAGATTCAAAATCAGAATCAGAGAGTGACTCTGAAGAAGAGGAATCTGAACCTGTGGATGCAAAAATTTATATTGACGATAAGGATAATGGTATAGGTGAAGTAGCAGAGACGATAGAAATTACCGAAGATACGAATCACACAATTTCTCTAGTCCTTGAAGAAGGACAGGATGGATCATACAAAGTAGAAGTTGATGGTGAAGAAGTTATAAATGAAACAGTTGAAAATTAAGTAAATATTGGCATTGGCTTTACTGTTTATATATAATGGTGGAGTACATTCGAATTGGAGGAATGAAATTATGGCAACACTTAAGAGGGATAAGGGCCTAGATAATACTTTGAAAGTATTAAAGCAAGGTTATCTTTACACAACAAATCAGAGAAATCGTCTAAACACATCAGTTTTCCAAACTAAAGCACTCGGTGGTAAACCATTCGTAGTTGTGACTGGTAAGGAAGGCGCTGAAATGTTCTACAACAATGATGTTGTTCAACGTGAAGGCATGTTACCTAAACGTATCGTTAATACGCTTTTTGGTAAAGGTGCAATCCATACGGTAGATGGTAAAAAACACGTAGACAGAAAAGCATTGTTCATGAGCTTGATGACTGAAGGTAACTTGAATTATGTACGAGAATTAACGCGTACATTATGGCATGCGAACACACAACGTATGGAAAGTATGGATGAGGTAAATATTTACCGTGAATCTATCGTACTACTTACAAAAGTAGGAACACGTTGGGCAGGCGTTCAAGCACCACCTGAAGATATCGAAAGAATCGCAACAGACATGGACATCATGATCGATTCATTTAGAGCACTTGGTGGTGTCTTTAAAGGTTACAAGGCATCAAAAGAAGCACGTCGTCGTGTTGAAGATTGGTTAGAAGAACAAATTATTGAGACTCGTAAAGGGAATACTCATCCACCAGAAGGTACAGCACTTTACGAATTTGCACATTGGGAAGACTACTTAGGTAACCCAATGGACTCAAGAACTTGTGCGATTGACTTAATGAACACATTCCGCCCATTAATCGCAATCAACAGATTCGTTTCATTCGGTTTACACGCGATGAACGAAAACCCAATCACACGTGAAAAAATTAAATCAGAACCTGACTATGCATATAAATTCGCTCAAGAAGTTCGTCGTTACTATCCATTCGTTCCATTCCTTCCAGGTAAAGCGAAAGTAGACATCGACTTCCAAGGCGTTACAATTCCTGCAGGTGTAGGTCTTGCATTAGATGTTTATGGTACAACGCATGATGAATCACTTTGGGACGATCCAAATGAATTCCGCCCAGAAAGATTCGAAACTTGGGACGGATCACCATTTGACCTTATTCCACAAGGTGGTGGAGATTACTGGACAAATCACCGTTGTGCAGGTGAATGGATCACAGTAATCATCATGGAAGAAACAATGAAATACTTTGCAGAAAAAATAACTTATGATGTTCCAGAACAAGATTTAGAAGTGGACTTAAACAGTATCCCAGGATACGTTAAGAGTGGCTTTGTAATCAAAAATGTTCGCGAAGTTGTAGACAGAACATAATAATTATAGAAAAAGTGGCAAGCTCCTTT